>NZ_JAXCIS010000133.1:0-3638 GCF_034044025.1 Pseudomonas sp. SED1 | reverse complement strand
CGATGCACAATCCGCAGCCCTAGCCCGCCATCACGGCGGGCACCACCAATTGTAAATGCCCGCAAAAACAAACCTTCGCGCAATTCCGCATCAATCCCCGGACCGCTGTCGCTGATGGTGACTTCAACACCGTCTCCTTTGGGAATTAGTGTCACTTCGATATCCCCCTTAACCGGCGTATGCCGCAACGCGTTATCCAGCAGGTTGGTCAGCACCCGCTCAATCAACCCCAGATCCGCAAACACCGTCGGTACCTGCGGTGGCAAGCTGGCACTAAAGGTGATGCCGCGCGCCTCAGCTGTCAGTTCGAATTTCTGAAAGATGTCCTGCACCAAATCCGGCAGCGAAAACCCTTCGATCACCGGCTGCACAAACCCGTGCTCCAGGCGCACCAGTTCCAGCAGCGATTGCGCCAGGCCGCCAACTTTACGGCTCTGGTCCAGTGCGATGCCCAGGTAACGTCGGCGGTCTTCCGGGCTCAGGCTGGCGTCTTTCAGCGACAGGGTTTCCAGGTAGCCATGCAGCGAAGCCAGCGGGGTGCGCAGGTCGTGCGAGATGTTGGCGACTTCGGTCAGCAGGCGCAGTGGCCTGGGTGATCCAGGCCACGAAGGTGAAGGTGTGATCAACCGATCCGCACGACTTGGCGCAAGGATTCGTTCAGGTCTGCTGAACTGGCCAGAACACCTGAGGCCCGGTACACGTAATAGACCTCCGGGGTGTAGCCCGCGAACTGCTCAAGATCCTTGCGGTAGATGAGCCGCTTGACGGGCGAGCCGGCGGGCCACGAACTACCCACCACTCGGGGCTCGGCGAAGACGATAGTGTCGTTGGAAGATTTCACGAAACGCACGATTATGGTGATTTCATCGTCCGGCCTACGCCATTCGTACCAGGGCACCACCATCACCGCAAAATCCGGAATCGGGTCTATCACATGGTCAGGGTAATTTTCGAAGTAGGGAGCGTCGAGGCGTACGATCGAACCCACCACCTGGGCCGAGCTTTTCTTCGAAGGTACTTCAAAGGGCGCTTGCAATTTCCTCAAGATAAACCGGGCCTCTATCCTTCCGCCCGCAGCGGCACGTACAACGCCGTAAGGAACATAGATATTCACCGGAACCCCTCGCTGCACGACGGGTTCGAAAGCGCGGTACACAATCACCCCACCTAACTGCGGGTACGCGCGGAAAGTGAAGTCGTACATATCGCCGACCAAGCCGGTATTGCGAACCGTGAACAACTCGGTTTTCAGATCTGTCCCCGCGAGCCGTTCCAGGTCGATATATCCGACAGGGTCATCGGTAATGATGCCCGGTCCGTCGGGCGTGGATTCATCGAGGCTTACCAGTACTTTCAGGTACTTCGACCGGCGATGCGAACGGTTGCCAACCACATCGACGACGTAGAAATCCACCAGCAAGTCGTAGCCGTCACCGGCGTCGATAATCTGCTCGTGGCTGACGGTGATTTCCGTGGGTTGCCCTATGCCTGCGACCTGTTGGGTGATCCTTGTCTGGCCCCAATTCAAATGGAGCTTATCGTCTGCGTGCATATTCGGATAAGGCTCAATGGTCGCTGTCACACCAAGGGGAGCGGTCGGGGGAAAGACTTCATACGTCGACAAACTGAACTTGAGCGCAGGATGCCCTTCTGGAGGAAAGCCACTGTCGTCCCCTGCGGGAATGTCGGTCTTGATCAAGACATGCAGTGGGGAGGAAACGTCGTATTCCTTGCCGCCGCCGTAGTACACCGCGTAACCCAATTGTATGTCGCCGTCAGGCAGGTCCGCTTTATGCAGTGTAAGGAAATAGCGGTTCTGTTCCTGCTCTCCGGGCTGCAGTTTTTTGATCGCCAGGGGCTTGGTGTTCGATGGATCACTGATATCGGCCACAGTAATGATGTCGCCTTCAACTGCCGCCCAGTTTTTATCGACCTGTACTGTCAGACCACTGGCCAGCAACCACGCGGGCACCCCGCCGTCGTAACCCGAGACGCCTTGGGACATACCGGGAATAATCAGCCGGTCGAGGTTCTTGGGTTGCTTCTCGCTGAGAGCGTTGGGGTTCTCTGTCGTGCTTTTGCTGGGCATGGTGTATCTCCTGATCGGGCCTTGGCGCTTCGTCGGAATACGGTGGCGTCCGTGAGCGTTATCAGACACCTGCAGCACAGGTTTGCCTACTGTCAGAATTAACAGGTAGCGACGCCACCTGTTAATTCTGACAGTAGGCAAACCCTGCGTTTGGGTATTTGCTTGGAGTCACCATACCGAGTGCTCCATCGAGGACCTTTGCCATGCCCCAGTCCGGCGTAACCACCAACCTGTTACCCCCCGTTGAGATTTCGCTGAGTCAGCCACCCATTCCCGGTGATGCGGACAACGCCGATTGCGGTATCGGCTTGCGGCACGTCGAACATCCGTTGGTGGTGTATATCGACCGTCCTGATGCCACGCCACCAGGCACCTTCTTTCAGCTGTTCTGGGGCAGTCTCACCCAGCCGGTAGCGTTCAATTTTCTGGGGGAGGGGGACGCTGGGCTGACACGCATCCCGTTTACCGTCACCCAGGACCGTATTCAAGAGTTCTGGGCCGACCCTGTGTTCGCCAGGGTGATCCGTGACGGCGGCAATCTTTCCGAGACCTTGCCGTTGCGGGTTCGGGTGAACCTGCAACGCCCTGCTGGGCGCGATCCTGACAATCAGGTGCCGGGCCATCAGGGGCTGGTATTTGAACTGCCACCCGATGTGCTGCTGGACGGGATTGACGAAACACGTGCCACGCAAGGCGTTATTGCTACTTTCCGGTATTGGGAGAACATGGCGGCCTACGACCGCATCACGCTTGCCTGGGGCTCCCAGATCATTACGCGTTGGGTTCAGCCAGACGAAGTAGGCAACGACATTAAGATCATTGTTGACCCTACAACCATTGCCCTCGCCGGCAACAGCGATGTGCTACCTGTGGCCTTCCAAGTCATGGGGCCTACCGGAAACTACCCGGACGAATGGGCGCGCTGGTCGGCGGCGCAATGGGTGGATGTGCATGCCGACAGTGACCGGCTTGACCCTCCCTGGGTTAAGTTTCCCGTTACTGAACGGGAGATCGACCTGGAGCAACTGGGAGGTCGGGACGTCATCATTTCAACCCATGTGGGCCGCGCCGACGCCTCTGCTTATAGCGTGCTAACCCTGATCTGGGCCGGTACAGACCGTGATGGCGTCTCGGTTCCACATACCCCCAGCATCACGATCGTGGCAGGTTCCAACCGGACCTATGATTTCGATATTCCCCATGCGCTGGTCGCGGCCATTGCCCAGGGAACGGTTGTTGTGCACTACCTGCTGCAAGGCGCAGGGGTGCCGGACAAGCGTTCGGATAATTTGCACTTGGAGGTTAAGGGGGAGTCTGTCAAATGGCCGGCGCCCACGATTGATGAAGCCATTGACGAGCAACTCGACCCGTACTTGGCGGAAGCTACTGTGCGTTTTCCGTTTCAGGAAAGCTGGCCGGACGAGGCGTTGCTTGAAGTGGTGTTTCTGGCGGGCGGGCCTGATGGAACGATCGAACATCGGTTGGGGCGCCAGGTCAACGATATCCCGCCCACTGACGACGGGGACATGCTCTTCACGGTGTACACCGC
>NZ_JAXCIS010000132.1:0-23091 GCF_034044025.1 Pseudomonas sp. SED1 | reverse complement strand
GCGGGCTTGCTCGCGAAGGCAGCGCCTCGGTCTAGAGCGAAGCCAACTCGGTTTCAGTTTCCACAGCTTTTGCAGCGGTCAGTTGGCGCATCTGCTCACACCCCCACAACACCCGCTCCGGCGTCGCCGGTGCATCAATCTTCGGCTGATGACGATAGTCGCCCAGGCTCGCCACGGCATCCTTGATCGCACACCACGAGGCGATGCCGAGCATGAACGGCGGCTCGCCCACGGCCTTGGAATGGAACACGGTGTCTTCCGGGTTCTTGCGGTTTTCCACCAGTTTCACCCGCAGGTCCAGCGGCATGTCGGCGACGGCCGGGATCTTGTAGCTGGCCGGGCCGTTGGTCATCAGCTTGCCTTTGTTATTCCAGACAAGCTCTTCCATGGTCAGCCAGCCCATGCCCTGGATGAAGCCGCCTTCGACCTGGCCGATGTCGATGGCCGGGTTCAGCGAGGCGCCCACGTCGTGCAGGATGTCGGTGCGCAGCATTTTGTATTCGCCGGTCAGCGTGTCGACGATCACTTCGCAACAGGCCGCGCCGAACGCGAAGTAGTAGAACGGCCGGCCACGCGCCTGGCTGCGGTCGTAGAAGATTTTCGGGGTCTTGTAGAAGCCGGTGCTCGACAGTGAAACCTGGGCGAAATACGCCTGCTGGATCAACGCTTCAAACGTCAGGATGTGATCGCGAACCCGCACATGCCCGTTGTGGAATTCAACGTCGGCCTCGCTGACTTCATACTTGCGCGCGGCAAATTCCACCAGGCGCTGCTTGATGGTTTCGGCGGCATTCTGCGCGGCCTTGCCGTTCAAGTCGGCGCCGCTGGAAGCCGCCGTCGGCGAGGTGTTCGGCACCTTGTCGGTGTTGGTGGCGGTGATCTGTACGCGGTCGATTTCTACCTGGAAGATCTCGGCCACCACCTGCGCGACCTTGATGTTCAATCCCTGGCCCATTTCGGTGCCGCCGTGGTTCAGGTGGATGCTGCCGTCGGTGTAGATGTGGATCAGCGCACCGGCCTGGTTGAGGAAGCTGGCGGTGAAGGAAATCCCGAATTTCACCGGCGTCAGCGCCAGGCCTTTTTTCAGGATCGGGCTGTTGGCGTTGTAGCGACGGATCGCTTCGCGGCGCTCGAAATACTGGCTGCTTTGTTCCAGTTCGGCGGTCATCTCTTCGAGCATGTTGTGCTCGACGGTCTGGTAGTAGTGGGTGACGTTGCGCTCGGTCTTGCCGTAGTAGTTGGCCTTGCGCACGGCCAGCGGGTCGAGGGCCAGATGCCGGGCAATCGCGTCCATCACTTCCTCGATGGCGACCATGCCTTGGGGGCCGCCGAAGCCACGATAAGCTGTGTTGGACGCGGTGTTGGTCTTGCAGCGGTGGCCGTTGACTGTGGCGTCGCCCAGGTAATACGAGTTGTCGGAGTGGAACATCGCACGGTCGACAATCGAGTTCGACAGGTCCGGTGAGCAACCGCAGTTGCCCGCCAGTTCCAGATTGATACCGTGCAGGCGGCCGGTGTCGTCGAAGCCCACGTCGTACTCGATATAGAACGGGTGGCGCTTGCCGGTCATCAGCATGTCTTCCACGCGCGGCAGGCGCATTTTGGTCGGCTGGCCGGTGAGGCGTGCGACCACCGCACACAGGCATGCCGGGCTGGCGGCCTGGGTTTCCTTGCCGCCAAAACCACCGCCCATGCGGCGCATGTCGACCACGATTTTGTTCATCGATACGTCGAGTACTTCGGCCACCAGCTTCTGTACTTCGGTGGGGTTTTGCGTGGAGCAGTAGACGATCATGCCGCCGTCTTCGGTGGGCATTACCGAGGAGATCTGGGTTTCCAGGTAGAAGTGTTCCTGGCCGCCGATGTGCAGGGTGCCCTGGATGCGATTTTTTGCCGTCGCCAGCGCGCCCGCCGAATCACCGCGCTGGTGGGTGTGGCTGTCCAGCACAAAATGCTTTTTACGAAACGCCTCGACCACGTCCAGCACCGGCTCCAGGTCTTCGTATTCGATCACGGCAGCCATCGCGGCTTTGCGTGCGGTTTCCAGGTCGCGGGCGGCAACGGCCAGCACGACCTGGCCGACGAACTGCACGGTGTCGATGGCCAGCAACGGGTCGCCGGGCATCAACGGGCCGATGTCTTTCAGGCCCGGCACGTCTTCGTGGGTGATGACGATGCGCACGCCTTCAAAGGCGTAGCAGGGCGCAGTGTCGATGCTGATGATCTTCGCGTGGGCGCGGTCCGACATGCGTGCGTACAGGTGCAACTGGTTCGGAAACTCGAGGCGGTCATCGATGTACTGCGCCTCGCCCGAGACGTGCTTGGCGGCGCTGTCGTGCTTGACGCTGCGACCGACTCCGCTGGTCAGGTCCTTGGCGAACAGTTCGGCGAGTTCGGCTTGGGATTTTTCCACGGCGTGATGGTTAGACATAAGCGGTCACCCGAGTCTCGATGTGCGGCGTTTGCAGTTCGATGAAGTATTTGCGCAGCAGGTTTTGCGCGCTGAGCAGGCGGTATTCCTTGCTGGCGCGGAAGTCCGACAGCGGGGTGAAATCTTCGGCCAGGGCGGCGCAGGCTTTTTCCACGGTGGCGGAATTCCAGGTGGCGCCGTTCAGCGCAGCTTCGCAACTTTTCGCACGTTTTGGGGTGGCGGCCATGCCACCGAACGCCACGCGGGCATCGGTGATCACGCCGTTATCAAGTTTCAGGTTGAAGGCGGCGCAGACGGCGGAAATGTCATCGTCCAGACGCTTGGAAACCTTGTAGGCACGGAACAGCGGCACGCCTTTGGGCACGATGATTTTTTCGATGAATTCGCTGTCCTGGCGGGCAGTGACACGGTAGTCGATGAAGTAGTCTTCCAGCGCCAGGGTGCGGCGGGTGTTGCCTTTGCACAGTACGATCTGCGCACCGAGAGCGATCAGCAGTGGCGGCGAATCACCGATGGGCGACGCGTTGCCGATATTGCCGCCCAGGGTGCCCTGGTTGCGGATCTGCAACGAGGCGAAGCGGTGAAGCAATTCGCCGAAGTCCGGGTATTCGTTGTTGAGTGCGGTGTAGCAGTCGGAGAGGGAAGTGGCGGCGCCGATTTCCAGGCGGTCGTCGAAGCTTTCGATGCGCTTCATTTCTTCGATATTGCCGACGTAGATCATCACCGGCAGCGTGCGGTGGAACTGCGTGACTTCCAGCGCCAGGTCGGTGCCGCCAGCCAACAGCCGGGCTTGTGGGTAAGCGTCGTAAAGGTCGGCCAGGTCGGCGACGGTCAACGGCACCAGGCAGCGTTTGTCGCCGCTGTTCAACTCGCCTGTTTGAGTCGGCGCGATGGATTTCAGGCGGGCGATGGTTTCGGCCTGGCGACTGTCGAACTGGTCCTGGGGCTTGTTGCAGCAGGCCTGTTCGGCGGCGGCGAGAATCGGGCGATAACCGGTGCAGCGACAGAGGTTGCCGGCCAGGGCTTCATGGGCTTTCTGGCTGTCGGGTGCATCACTGTTTTTTTGCAGGGCGAACAGCGACATCACAAAGCCCGGGGTGCAGAAGCCGCATTGCGAACCGTGGCACTCCACCATGGCTTGTTGCACGCTGTGGAGTTGGCCCTGGTGCTTGAGGTCTTCGACGCTGATCAGTTGTTTGCCGTGCAGGGACGAGACAAAGGTCAGGCACGAGTTGAGGCTGCGATAGCGAATCTGCTCCGCGCCTTGATCGTCGGTGTGCAGCTCGCCGACCACCACGGTGCAGGCGCCACAGTCGCCGCTGGCGCAGCCTTCCTTGGTGCCGGATTTGCCCAGGTGCTCACGCAAATAGTTGAGCACTGTCAGGTTCGGGTCCAGGGCGTGCTCACTACGGAGTTCCTGGTTTAGTAAAAACTGGATCACGGAAGGCCTCGCAGACTCATTATTGTTGTTAACCGCTTTGCGCCGAATCTAGTCATGTCTGACTTTTCGGTCAACGATTTTCTGACCTAAGGGTCAAGAAAGTGCGATTTCAACATCCTTGATTATGGTCCAGTTCTCTGGAACCGCCGTTTTTGGGGGCTTCTGGACTTTAACGGCTGCTTATTTCATGCCAAATTCGTGCTTGTGGGCCGTACGCCATCAACCGGCAAGTGCGCTACACTGCCGCGCTTGTACCGATAGAAGATTTTGAAGGGAAAACATGACGTTCAAGGCGCCGGATAGTCTTGCCGAGCAAATCGCTCACCACCTCGCCGAACGTATCATTCGCGGGGACCTCAAGCCTGGGGAGCGGATCCAGGAGCAGAAGGTCACACTGGCGCTTAATGTCAGCCGTGGTTCCGTGCGCGAAGCCTTGCTGATCCTTGAGCGTCGGCACCTGATCGCGATCCTGCCGCGCCGTGGCGCCCATGTCACCGAGCTGACTGCCCACAAGGTTCAGAGCCTGTGCACGCTGATGGGCGAGCTGTATATCTTGCTGGGCAACGCCGTCGCCGCCGGCTGGCAGACCCAGGCCGACATGGCGCCGTTCGTGCAGATCCAGCAGCGCCTGGTCGCCAGCTTCGAACGCCAGGACATTCGTGCCTTCGTCGAGGAAAGCTTCAATGTGATGCGCGCCGCGTATCCGTTCGCCAACAACCCGTATTTGCAGGAAACCGTCGAGAACCTGCAGCCGGCGATGAACCGCGCCTATTACCTGGCGCTGGATCAACGCAAGGCGTCCATGAGCGAGTACCTGGTGCTGTTCGAGCAATTGCTCGCCGCCGTGCTGGCCCGTGACCTGCCACAGATTCGCGAAGTACTCTCGGCCTACGGCGAGCGCAGTTGCTCGCTGGTCATTGCTGCGTTGGCGGAAGCCTAAGCGTGCGGCTCAAGTGCATCAAACTGGCGGGGTTCAAATCCTTCGTCGACCCGACCACGGTGAACTTCCCCAGTAACATGGCGGCGGTGGTCGGGCCCAATGGCTGCGGCAAGTCGAACATCATCGACGCCGTACGCTGGGTGATGGGCGAGAGCTCCGCGAAAAACCTGCGTGGCGAGTCGATGACCGACGTCATCTTCAACGGCTCCACCAGCCGCAAGCCGGTGAGCCAGGCCAGTATCGAGCTGGTGTTCGACAACTCCGACGGCACCTTGGTGGGTGAGTACGCGGCCTATGCGGAAATTTCCATCCGCCGCAAAGTCACCCGCGACAGCCAGAACAGTTATTTCCTCAATGGCACCAAGTGTCGCCGGCGGGACATTACCGACATCTTCCTCGGCACCGGCCTGGGCCCGCGCAGCTACTCGATCATCGAGCAGGGCATGATCTCCAAGCTGATCGAAGCCAAGCCCGAGGACCTGCGTAACTTTATCGAAGAAGCAGCCGGCATCTCCAAGTACAAGGAACGCCGCCGCGAGACCGAAAACCGTATCCGTCGCACCCACGAAAACCTCGCCCGCCTGACTGACCTGCGTGACGAGTTGGAGCGCCAGTTGGAGCGCCTGCACCGTCAGGCCCAGGCGGCCGAGAAGTATCAGGAATACAAGGGCGAGGAGCGTCAGCTCAAGGCGCAACTGTCAGCCCTGCGCTGGCAGGCGTTGAACGACCAGGTGGGCCAGCGCGAAGCGATCATCGGCACCCAGGAAATCAGCTTCGAAGCCTTGGTGGCCGAGCAGCGCAATGCCGACGCCAGCATCGAGCGCCTGCGGGACGGCCACCATGACCTGTCCGAGCGCTTCAATCTGGTGCAGGGGCGCTTCTATTCGGTGGGCGGTGACATCGCCCGGGTCGAGCAGAGCATCCAGCACGGCCAGCAACGCTTGCGCCAGTTGCAGGACGACCTGAAGGAAGCCGAACGCGCGCGCCTGGAAACCGAATCGCACCTGGGCCACGACCGCACTTTGCTGCTGACCCTCGGGGAGGAGCTGGACATGCTCACTCCCGAGCAGGAAGTCACCAGCGCCGCTGCCGAGGAAGCTGCTGCGGCCCTGGAAGAATCCGAAACCACCATGCACGCCTGGCAGGAGCAGTGGGACACCTTCAACCTGCAATCCGCCGAGCCGCGCCGCCAGGCTGAGGTGCAGCAGTCGCGCATCCAGCAACTGGAAACCAGCATGGAGCGCCTGGCCGAACGTCAGCGGCGTTTGGTGGAAGAGCGCGTGTTGCTCGCGGCCGACCCGGAAGACGCGGCGATCCTCGAGCTGAGCGAGAAACTCGCCGAAAGCGAAATGACGCTGGAAGAGCTGGAAGCCAGCGAAGAACAACAAGTGGAACGCCTGGAGCAATTGCGTCAGCAACTGCAACAGGCGACCCAGGCGCAGCAAACCGCTCAGGGCGATTTGCAGCGGCTTAACGGTCGATTGGCCTCCCTGGAAGCCTTGCAGCAAGCGGCGCTCGACCCGGGCACCGGCACAGCCGAATGGCTGCGCGAGCAACACCTGGCCGAGCGCCCGCGCCTGGCCGAAGGCTTGAAGGTCGAAGCCGGTTGGGAACTGGCGGTGGAAACCGTGCTTGGTGCCGACCTGCAAGCCGTGTTGGTGGATGATTTTGGCGGTTTCGACCTGGCGGGGTTTACCCAGGGCGATCTGCGTTTGCTCAGCCCCGCAGCTGACGGCACGCGCGTGCCGGGCAGCTTGCTGGACAAGGTCGAGGCGGCGATTGATCTGTCGCCTTGGCTCGGCCAGGTCAAGCCGGTGGACAGCCTCGAGCAGGCCCTGGCCCAGCGCGGCCAATTGGCGGCCGGGCAAAGCCTGATCAGCCGTGACGGTTTTTGGGTCGGCCGGCACTTTTTGCGGGTGCGTCGCGCCAGCGAAGCGGAAAGCGGCGTTCTGGCCCGTGGCCAGGAAATCGTCAACCTGACCGCCGAGCGCGAAGAGCGCGAAGCCACACTCGAATCCCTGGAAAACCAGCTGCAAACCCTGCGCGCCACCCAGCGTCAGCAAGAGACCGGCCGCGAACACCTGCGCCGGCTGTTGCAGGACGAAGCGCGCCAGCAAGGCGAATTGAAAGCCCAGCTCTCGGCGAGCAAGGCCAAGGTCGAACAACTGACCTTGCGCCGCACCCGGCTCGATGAAGAAGTGGCCGAGATGGGCGAGCAGCGCGCCCTCGAACACGAACAAGTCGGCGAAGCGCGCCTGCAACTGCAGGACGCCCTCGACAGCATGGCCCTGGACACCGAGCAGCGCGAGTTGCTGCTGGCCCAGCGCGACAGCTTGCGTGAACGCCTCGACCGGGTGCGTCAGGAAGCCCGCCAGCACAAGGACCACGCCCATCAACTGGCCGTGCGCCTCGGCTCCCTGCGGGCGCAACACGACTCCACGCGCCAGGCCCTCGAGCGCCTGGAAATGCAGTCCGAACGCCTGACCGAAAAGCGCGAGCAACTGAGCCTCAACCTGGAGGAGGGCGAGGCCCCGCTGGAAGAGCTGCGCCTGAAGCTCGAAGAGTTGCTCGACAAGCGCATGACCGTCGACGAAGAACTCAAGACTGCACAAATCGCCCTGGAAGACGCCGACCGTGAACTGCGCGACGCCGAAAAGCGTCGGACCCAGGCCGAACAGCAATCGCAACTGATCCGTGGCCAGCTCGAACAACAGCGCATGGAATGGCAGGCCCTGACGGTTCGCCGCAAGACCCTGCAAGACCAGTTGCTGGAAGACGGCTACGACTTGCACGGCGTGCTCAATACCCTGACCGCCCAGGCCAACGAGAAAGAAGCCGAAGAAGAACTTGAGCGGATTGCTGCACGCATTCAACGACTCGGCGCGATCAACCTCGCGGCCATCGACGAGTACCAGCAGCAGTCCGAGCGCAAACGTTATCTGGACGCGCAGAACGCCGACCTGGTGGAAGCGCTGGACACCCTGGAAAACGTGATCCGCAAGATCGACAAGGAAACCCGTAATCGCTTCAAAGATACCTTTGATCAGATTAATGGCGGTTTACAGGCGTTATTCCCGAAAGTTTTCGGTGGTGGCAGCGCTTACTTGGAACTGACGGGCGAAGATCTACTCGATACAGGGGTAACGATCATGGCGCGGCCTCCGGGCAAGAAGAACAGCACCATCCATTTGTTGTCCGGTGGCGAGAAGGCACTGACCGCATTGGCCCTGGTATTTGCGATCTTCAAGTTGAACCCGGCACCGTTCTGCATGCTCGACGAAGTTGACGCCCCGCTGGATGACGCTAACGTTGGACGGTATGCGCGACTGGTTAAAGAGATGTCCCAGACCGTGCAGTTCATCTATATCACCCACAACAAGATCGCCATGGAAATGGCCGATCAGTTGATGGGCGTGACGATGCACGAGCCGGGCTGTTCGCGATTGGTGGCGGTGGATGTCGAAGAGGCGATGGCGCTGGTGGAATCCTGAGGCGCACTTCGTAGGAAGATTTCCAGCGCGATGTAGGGTGATTTACCGGTCTGGGAAAAGTGGCAAATGGACATATTTGTTCAAGGCATTTTGACAGACGGTGTAAAGTTATCTTTGGTCGTGCTAGTTTAATGTCAAATTTTCGTATGCGTGGGCAAAACGTCATTCAGAACATAGAGTTGGCGCCACGTTTTAAAGCGGTTTGCACGGTGCTAAACCCCTTATTTTTCAGCATTTTTTATTAGAGGCACGGGATTACATGGAAATCGGTCTGCGCGAGTGGCTGATCGTCATCGGCATTATTGTCATTGCCGGTATTCTTTTTGATGGCTGGCGTCGGATGCGCGGCGGCAAGGGCAAGTTGAAATTTCGCCTGGACCGCAACCTGTCCAATTTGCCGGACGACGACGGCAGCGCCGAGCTGCTGGGGCCTCCACGTGTCCTGGATAACCATAAAGAGCCGCAACTGGACGAGCACGACCTGCCGTCGATGAGCGCACCGGTGCGTGAAGCCCGCGAGCCCAAGCGCGGCAAGCGCAGCGCGGCCAGCGAGCCATCGCAGGGCGACCTGAACCTGGACCTGGAAGAAGGCCCGAGCTTCAGCAGCCGTGATGATGACTTCCCGGATGAGTCCCCGACCAAGAGTGCCCATAAAGAATCCGTCAAGGATCAACCGGCTGCCGAAGAGGTGCTGGTGATCAGCGTGATCTGCCGCGACGCCGCCGGCTTCAAAGGCCCGGCCCTGCTGCAAAATATTCTGGAAAGCGGCCTGCGTTTCGGCGAGATGGATATTTTCCACCGCCACGAAAGTATGGCCGGCAACGGTGAAGTCCTGTTCTCCATGGCCAACGCGGTCAAGCCGGGCATCTTCGATCTGGACGACATCGACCATTTCAGCACCCCGGCAGTGAGCTTTTTCCTTGGTTTGCCAGGCCCGCGTCACCCGAAACAAGCGTTCGACGTGATGGTGGCTGCAGCCCGCAAGCTGTCCCAGGAGCTCAACGGCGAACTCAAGGACGACCAACGCAGCGTCCTGACCGCCCAGACCATCGAGCACTACCGTCAGCGCATCGTCGAGTTCGAGCGTCGCGCCCTGACACAGAAGCGCTAAGGTCCAAGCTTACGCGTTGCCTGTAGAATCCATGCACTAACATATTGAGCAGCTTCGGCTGCTCTTTTGCTTTATGAGAGAACACCCATGACCGCCGCCCACACCCGCATCCTCGAACTGCGCGCTGAACTGGATCAGCACAACTACCGTTACCACGTCCTCGACGAACCGAGCATTCCGGACGCCGAGTACGACCGGTTGTTCCACGAGCTCAAGGCCCTGGAAGCCGAGCACCCGGACCTGGTAACCCGTGATTCACCGACGCAGCGGGTCGGCAGTGCGGCGTTGTCGGCGTTCACTCAGGTGCGTCACGAAATCCCGATGCTCAGCCTGGGCAATGCCTTCGATGAAAGCACCATGCTCGAATTCGATCGCCGGGTTACCGAAGGCCTCGACTTGCCGGTGGGCGACCTGTTTGGCGGCGGCGCGGCGGTGGAATACAGCTGCGAGCCGAAGCTTGATGGCCTGGCGGTCAGCCTGCTGTATCAGGACGGTGAGCTGGTGCGCGGCGCCACGCGCGGCGACGGCACCACCGGCGAAGACATCAGCGTCAACGTGCGCACCGTGCGCAATATTCCTTTGAAGCTGCACGGCACCGGCTGGCCGGCGACCCTCGAAGTGCGCGGTGAAGTGTTCATGTCCAAGGCTGGCTTCGAGCGGCTGAACGCCACGCAACTGGAAGTTGGCGGCAAGACCTTCGCCAACCCGCGCAACGCGGCGGCGGGCAGCCTGCGACAGTTGGATTCGAAGATTACCGCCAGCCGCCCGCTGGAATTCTGCTGCTATGGCGTGACCACGGATATCAGCGACACCCATATCGGCAACCTGCAACAGCTGAAGAAGTGGGGCATGCCCATCAGCCATGAGTTGAAACTGGCCAAGGGGATTCAGGATTGCCTCGACTACTACCGCGATATCGGTGAGCGACGGAATGCCTTGCCCTATGAAATTGACGGCGTGGTGTTCAAGGTCAATAGCATTGCCTACCAACGTGAACTGGGCTTCCGTGCTCGCGAACCACGTTGGGCAATCGCCCATAAATTCCCGGCGATGGAAGAACTGACCGAACTGCTGGACGTTGAATTCCAGGTGGGTCGTACCGGCGCTGTGACGCCCGTGGCACGCTTGAAACCGGTCAAGGTCGCGGGTGTGACCGTGTCCAATGCCACCTTGCACAACATGGACGAAGTGGCGCGCCTGGGCCTGATGATCGGCGACACCGTGATCATCCGCCGTGCCGGTGACGTGATTCCCCAGGTGGTGTCGGTGGTCACCGAGCGTCGCCCGGAAAACGCCCGCGCGGTGCAAATCCCCGAGAGCTGCCCGGTGTGTGGTTCTCACGTTGAGCGCACGCAACTGGTCAAGCGCAGCAAGGGCAAGGAAACCGTCAGCGAAGGCGCGGTATACCGCTGCGTCGGGCGCCTGGCCTGTGGTGCGCAGCTCAAGCAGGCGATCATTCATTTCGTTTCGCGCCGCGCCATGGACATCGATGGCCTGGGGGACAAGACCATCGAGCAACTGGTGGATGAGAAACTGATCGGCTCGCCGGCTGACCTCTACAAGCTCAAGTACGATCAGATCATCGACCTGGAAGGTTTCGCCGACGTCTCCAGCAAGAAGCTGATCACCGCCATCGAGAACAGCAAGACGCCGACCCTCGCACGGTTCATCTATGCCCTCGGCATTCCCGATGTAGGCGAGGAGACGGCCAAGGTGCTGGCACGCTCGCTGGCGTCCCTGGAGCGCGTGCAGCAGGCCTTGCCGGAAGTGCTGACGTACTTGCCGGACGTTGGCCTGGAAGTGGCCCACGAGATTCACAGCTTCTTTGAAGACAGTCATAACCAGGACGTGATCGGTGCCTTGATCTCCAAGGACGAGTGCGGGCTGGAATTGCAGGAGCAGGGCGACCTGAGCGCCGAGTTCGCGGCCAGCACCACGTTGGGCGGCTTGCTCGACAAGCTGCACGTACCGTCCGTAGGGCCGGGCGCCGCGCAGAAACTGGCCGACAAGTTTGGCTCCCTCGAAGGCGTGATCAAGGCCGACTGGCTCGACATGCGCCAGGCGTTGCCGGAGAAGCAGGCCAAGGCTGTCCGGGATTTCTTTGACATCGAAGAAAACGCCAATCGTGCGCTGGCCATCGAGCAACAGCTCAAGGACTTCGGCATGCACTGGCAGAGCGAGAAGAAGGTCGTCGAAGGTTTGCCCGAGGCGGGTCACACCTGGGTGCTTACCGGCTCCCTGGAACTGATGAGCCGCGATGTCGCGAAGGAAAAACTCGAAAGCCTTGGCGCCAAGGTGGCGGGTTCGGTGTCGGCGAAAACCCACTGCGTGGTGGCCGGGCCAGGTGCCGGGTCGAAGCTGGCGAAGGCCAGTGAGCTGGGCTTGAAAGTGCTGGATGAAGAGGCGTTTGTGGCGTTTTTGGCCAAGCACAACATCACGGCCTGATACTTTTTGTGATGAGCGGGCTTGTTGTGGCGAGGGGGCTTGTCCCCCGTTGGGCTGCGCAGCAGCCCCAGAACCCGCTACCGAGTTCTAGCTGAAAGAACTGGTTGACCTTACTGGGGCTGCTTCGCAGCCCAACGGAGGACAAGCCCCCTCGCCACAAGTAATAGGCTGCCAATAAAAAACTGGAACGATCAGCTCGTAACCATGATCTAGTCTTGGGCAGCCCAGGGAGAGATCGCCATGTACCGCTTCTTCGAACAACTCAGTTCGCGCATTGCCGCACCGTTCATGGCCGAGACCTCGCGCAACAGTAAGGTTTGGCAGTGCCGTTGCGGGCAGTCCCTGTTCTTTCGCAACAGCCAGTGCCTGGCCTGTTCGGCACTGTTGGGCTATCAGCCGGAGCAGAGTCGCCTGTCATCCTTGCAACCCGGCCCGCACGCCGATACGTGGGTGCTCGACGCCGCCCCTGAAGCGGGCGTATTTCGCCGCTGCGCCAACCTCGACACGCCAGCCGCCTGCAATTGGCTGCTGCCCGCCGACAACGGCCAGACCTTGTGCGTGGCGTGCAGCCTGAACCGCACCATTCCCGACCTGTCGATCCCTGAAAACCCCGAACGCTGGCGCAAGGTCGAAACCGCCAAGCGCCGCCTCGTGGCGCAACTCATCAGCCTGGGCTTGCAGGTCATTCCCAAGACGGCCGATGAAGACACCGGCCTTGCGTTTGATTTCGTCGGCATCGACCTGGAAGGCAACGCACCCACCACCGGCCATGCCAACGGCCTGATCACTCTCGATATCAAAGAAGCCGACGACGCTCATCGCGAGCAAATCCGCGTACAGATGCGCGAGCCTTACCGCACCTTGCTCGGTCATTTCCGTCATGAGGTCGGCCATTACTACTGGGACCGCCTGATCGCCAACAGCCACTGGCTGGAGCCGTTCCGCAGCCTGTTTGGCGACGAGCGCGCCAGCTACGCCGAGGCCCTCGAGCAGCACTATCAGAACGGCCCGCGCGCGGACTGGCAGCAAACCTGCGTCAGCGCCTACGCCACCATGCACCCGTGGGAAGACTGGGCGGAAACCTGGGCGCATTACCTGCACATGATGGACGCCGTCGACACCGCGCTGGGCTTCGGGATGAGCGCCCGGGAGATGGACCTGGACTACCAGCCATTCCCCCTGAGCACCCTCTACGATCCTGAACATCCCGGTGGCACGGCGTTCCTGTCATTCGTCAACGCATGGATCGAACTGGCCGGCATGCTCAACGAACTGTCCCGCAGCATGGGCCAGCCGGATTTCTATCCGTTCGTCCTGCCGCCGGCGGTGATTGCCAAGCTGCACTTCATTCACTTGGTGATCCAGCAAGAGGGTGGCAGGGCAGATGAGGTCGTGCTTTTGTAGGAGCAAGCTTGCTCGCGAAGGTCGTCAACGATAACGCGTCTGTCCTGAATGAGCGCAGTGTCTTTGGGTTCTTCGCGGGCACACTCACTCCTGAAGGCAAGTACTTGAACCATCAGATATTTTTAATCCGGCGCGAACGGTTGTAACTTCCGATGAGATCGGTACAATGGCGCGGCTTGCCGAGAGGCGAGCGTCGTTATGGTGATCCCATCGGTCCCCCCGCAACGATTACCCGTGAACCTGGTCAGAGCCGGAAGGCAGCAGCCACAGCGGGAACATTGTGTGCCGGGGTGTGGCTGGTGGGGTTGCCTCCATAACGCCACCCTCCTTGATTCAAAAAAATACCTTTATGAAACCCTTCGCTGGCAATCGTCATCTGCGAAGCGATTTCTGCTGTTCGTCCTTCAGCTCAGTGCTCACAAGCCCGAAAGCAATCGTTACCGGCAAAAGACTGTGAGGGCTCTTTCACAACTTCAAGCTTCCACTCTGGACAACCCAAAACCACCTTGCTAGTTTGCGCCAGTCACATATTTCAAAATATGTCGACGGCACATGGATGATATTAAAGTGATGGCGCTTTATTGCTCATTCACCCTAACTAACAAGGATGTCGGTCATGAAAAGCCTGCAAGGGTTGCCCACGCTCATCAGCGCTTCCGTCGGTGCCCCCGGCAAAGCCCGCAACTTGCCCGCCGACGTTCAGTGCATCCAGTATTTGTTCAACTTGATCATTCCCAAGTTGAGTTTCCCCCTGGCCGAAAATGGCAAGTGCGACGGCCAGTTGGTGCAGTGCATCAGCCAGTATCAGTTTCGCTACCTCAAGTACGCCCATCCCGACGGGGTTATCGACCCCACCGGGCGCACCTTCAATAGCCTGATCGAAGAGGCGGTGAAGGTGGCGGTCAAGCCGAATCCTGCCCTGCGTATTCCGACCTTCCTGAATGTGTTCGGCAACACCAGTTCGGATATGGTCCAGGCCACGGTCAACCATTACCTGGATCGCATGCGGGCGATGATCGAGGCCGAGCGGCGCAACCGGAAGATGATGCTCCAGGCCACGTGCGACGGGGGCACGACGCTCACGGACACGGACTTCCAGAACGCCGCCACGCAGTTGGGCAGCGGGATTTCGGTCAATATCATCAAGGCCTTCGCCACGGTGGAGTCGGGCGGGCGCTCCGGGTTCGGGCCGGCCAAGTTGCCGGTGATCGCTTTTGAAGGGCACCACTTTCGCAAGTACACCAACCATAAATACGATCAGACCCACCCGCTGTTGTCGTACCCCTACGTGAAAAAAGCCGGCCCCCAGTGGAAGGCCAATAACAAGGACCAGACCAAGGCCTGGGAAACCATGGCCACGGCCTTTGCGCTGGATCAGGAAGCGGCCTTGAAGTCGGCCTCTTGGGGTATGTTTCAGATAATGGGGTCCAACTTCACGGCATGTGGTTATAAAACGGTGTTTGAGTTTGTCGTGGCCATGAAGATTAACGCCGGGCATCAACTCAAGGGCTTTCTCGGTTTTTGCGGTCAGAGCCCGGCGCTGGTCAAGGCCATGAAGAACAAGGATTACGCCGCCATGGCGCTGAACTATAACGGCAAGGATTATGGCGACTATGACCATCGAATCAAAAAAGCCTACGAAGCACTTGAAGGGAAAAAATAGAATGCCGTTCAAACGTTGCCTGTCCCGATTGCTGGTTGCCTCTTTCGTTTGTGTTGCTGCGGGAACGCCGGCGTTTGCCGCTGCGCTGCACTCGGGCAAGTACGAAGGGCTGATGCTGGCCGTGACGCCTGAGCATCAGGTGGAAGGTTTTTATGCTGAAGAGATGGGCGAGGGCGTGACCCGCACGTGCACGTTCTTCCTGCAGGGCAAGGTCGACGGTGCGAAGGCGTCGGTGTCCACGTGGCTGGATGCGACTTACCCGGGAACCGTTGCGGCGTCCTCGGACGGTGTGACGCTGACGGTGGAGAAGGGCCGCGAGCATCCCGGTTGCATCAGCGTGCTGATGCCGGAAATCGCCACCGGCCTGGACCTGACCCAGACGGCTGCCAAGAAGTGGATTGGCCTGGTGACCGTTTCAGCCGACAAGGCCTTCCTGCAAAAGACTCCGGACGCCAAGGCTAGTCATCGTGCCTATGTGGTCAAGGACGATGTGGTCGCGGTGCTGGCGTTCAAGGATGGCTGGGCCCAGGTCGAGTTCATCAATGGCGAAGGCCGCTCGTCCAAGGGCTGGATCAGCCAGGACCAGTACGCCAGGCTGGCCCCGGCAAAAAGCTGAGGGTGTTCCCCGCGCCGCGGTGTGCCGGGCACGCCGCGGCTTTTTTGATCGTTCCCTCGCTCTGCGTGGGAATGCAGCCTGGGACGCTCCGCGTCCCGCCTTACTTCTCTCAGTATTCAGGCCTTGTTGCGGTTGAACAGCTTGCGGATAACGGCGAACAGCGCCACGACGCCGATCACCAGGAACTTCTTCGCCGCCAGCAGGAAGATGCCGATCTTGGCAAACAGCCCGGCCTTGGCCGCGATCCCGCCAGCAACCAGTGCGGCAAGGCCGTAGGTCGCGAGTTTGTCGGTCTTCGGGTTGAAGTCGGTGTACAGGTTGCCATCGGTGAAGTTGGTAAAGGCCAGGACCTTGGGCAACTCTTGCTTGATGGTGGCCAGGTCGGCCATGGCGGCGACGGCGTTGAGTTCCAGCACGCCTTCACGGCCCAGCACGCGGATGCTGTAGTTGAGGGTGGTTTGCTTGGCGTCGTCGGCTTTCAGTTCGCGGGCCCAGTACATCTTGTGGGTGGTGTCGTCGTAGTGCGGCGGCTCGGCCCAGCCCAGCAGGTGCAGGCCTGCGTAGCCTTGTTTCTGGCGTTCTTTGTTGTCTTCGACGTCTTCTTCCTGCATTTGCTTGAGCAATTCGGTGTAGTCGATTTTCGCAGCGTCTTCGTCAGAAATGTGCCCGTCGGCCTTGTAGCTGACGATCACGCCCCAGCCGCGCTCCGACAATGGGCTGACGGCTTTTGGCACGATCATGCCCAGGGTCTTGAAGCCTGGCGGGTTGCCCCAGCCATCGGTCAGCAGGCGCTCGGTGTCTGTGGGGTCGAGGTAGTAGAACTCGTCGTTGAGCTTGAGGGTCGCAATACCGCCGGGCAGGGTGACGGTACCGGTCTTCTGTTTGAGAGAGCCGAGAAAGTGTTCGGCGGTCTCGGGCGCTTCGGCGGATGCAGCGGCTTCAACGGGGGCAGGCTTGGCGGCAGCAAAGGCGGGCGCGACGGGCAGGCTCAGGGCGGCCGCCGCCAGCAATAGGCGGAAGTAATTCATGGTAGTCCCTTACAATTTGAATTAATTTCGCGGGAGGATAACTGAAACATGCTGTAACGGGTTAGCTGAATGTCTCCCGCAGCAGTCCCGCAAAGGCGTCCCGTGCCAGGTGGCGTTGGGTGTCTTTGTGCCAGAACAGCAGGTTATCCACCGCCGCCAATTCGTCGAAGCGGTAGGACGTCAATTGGTTGGCCTGCTCGTAGCGCGCCAGGATGCCTTCCGGCGCAAGCGCCACGCCGATCCCCGCGCTGACGCAGCCAATGATCGTGCCCCAACTGGCATAACTCGCGATGGCCGGCTTGATGTCGTGGGGCTTGAGCCAGTTTTCCAGGGCGGCGCGGTACGGGCAGCCAGGCGGCCAGACCAGCAAGGTGCGGCCGGCCAAGTCCCGGGCATCCTCGATAGGCGCGCTGGAGGCGCTGGTGATCAGCACCAGGCGCTCGCTGTAGACCACGCTTTGTTCAAGCTTCGGGCGTTTGCCGCCGGCGGCCACCAGCGCGGCATCGATGCGGTGATGTTGCAGGTCATCCAGTAACTGCGCCCAGGCGCCGGTCACCAATTCCAATTCCACCTGTGGATAGCGCCGATGGTATTCAGCCAGCAACGGCGGCAGGCGGCCACTGGCACTCGACTCCACCGCGCCGATGCGTAGCTTGCCGCGTGGAATTGCATTGCTGTCGACGGCGCGCTTGGACTCTTCCACCAGCGCCAGGATGCGCTCGCAGTAGTCGAGAAATACTTCGCCGGCTGCACTGATCGCCAACCCGCGCCCGGCACGAATGAACAGCGGGGTGCCCAACTCGCTTTCCAGCTGCTTGATGCGCGTGGTGATGTTGGACGGCACGCAGTGCAGTTGCAGGGCGGCCTGGGCCACGCTGCCGGTTTGCGCCACGGCTTTCACCATTTTCAGTTGGGCCAGTTCCATCGCTCAGTTCCAGTGATTACAGAAGTCAGAAACGGTTAATTGTCCTGCGCCGTGCCGGGGCCAAGACTGACGGCATTCCCACTGCAGGACGCCGTTCATGAATGCCCCGTCACCCGTAAAGCTTACGCTAGTCACTGCCAGCGTCATCCTCTGTTGGGCGTATTCGCCGATTGGCGTGCATATGGCCTTGCACAGTTACAGCCCGGGCCAACTGGCCTTGGGGCGGTTTCTGATTGCTTCGGTGTTGATGGCCGGAGTGGCGCTGATGGCGAAGATCGAGCGGCCACGGCTGCGGGACCTGCCGTGGCTGCTGGTGCTGGGGTTCTTCGGGATTTTTCTGCACCACCTCACCATCAATTTCGGCCAGCAATTTGTCACGGCTGCGGCGTCCAGTGTGCTGGCGCAGTCCGTTCCGCTGTTTACAGTGCTGGTGGCGTTTTTTGGCTTGAAGGAGCGGGTCACCGGCTGGCGCTGGGGTTGCGTGTTGCTGGGTTTGAGCGGGGTACTGGTGGTGATCTGGGGTGAGCATGGCCTGGGGGAGATTGACCCCCGTGGCTTGATGATCCTGGTGGCGGCGCTGTCGTGGAGCCTTTATTTCACGATCCAGAAACACTATTCCCGGCGCTACAGCCCGCTGACCACGGTGTGCTACACCGTGTGGTCGGGCACCTTGCTGCTGTGTGTGTATTTGCCGGATTTACCGGCAGTGGTGGCGCAGTCATCAGCCCAAGCCAACTGGGCGGTGTTGTTGCTCGGCGTGTTTCCCAGCGCCCTGGCGTACCTGGCCTGGGCCTATGTGTTGCGGCATGCCGAAGTCAGCCGTGCTTCCGTGGCGTTGTACCTGGTGCCGCCGGTGGCGATGGTGATGGCCGCCTCGCTGCTGGGCGAGCAGGTTTCGATGCGCGTGGTGCTGGGTGGCCTGATTGTGCTGGCCAGTGTCGGCGCCATCAGCCTGGAAGGGCGCTGGCGCCGCAAGCCGTTACGGGTTCACGGTGAACACCCGCAGGCGGTGACCGTCGGGGTCCTGGGCGACAAAGGTGTAGCCGAAATCCGCCTCGACCGGTGACTGGATGATGCTCAACCCCAGTTGCACCCAGCGCGCGTGCAGTTCATCGACCGCTGCTATATCAGCGACGCAGAATCCCACCTCGCCACCGCCGACTGTGGCCTGGGCAGCCGGCTCCACGGTATGGCGCGACCACAGCCCGAGTTTTACCCCGTTGTCGAGGATGAACAATGCGAAGGTCGGCCCCAGCTCTACAGGTGCATTGTCCAGCAGGCGGCTATAGAGGTTGGCGCTGGTGGCCGGGCTGTCGACGTACAACAAAAAGTAATGGGCAAGGCTATTCATGATGACTCCCTGATAGTGCGCAGCAATGCTGCGGCTCAGTCCCTAGTCTAAGGGGCTGTCCTGTCAGTTCATGTCAGGAGTCATCAAGCAAAGAGCAGACAGTCTCGCTGTCTGCTCTTTTTATTGCGTGCACGGGTGTTGCGAGCTCTAAGGCTTGGACAAGGCCTGGTCTACCGCTGCGATCAGCTTTCCCAGATCCTTCGGGGTGGCTTTATGAATGACACCGAACAGATAAGCGCGCTGTTCCTCTTCGTCGACCAGGTCTGCGAAAAAGACTTTCAGCTTCACTCCCAGCGCCTCTGCGAACAAGAACAGAGCCTCGACGCTGGGTGTATAGGTGCCGGTTTCGAAGCGGCTGATGGTTTTAGGGTCAAAACCGGTTTTTTCACCTAGTTCAGCCTGAGTAAGCCCTGCGACCTTGCGGTAACGTCTGATGGCCGGACCCAAACTTGAAATGTGCATCGCTCAATTCCCATTTAGAATCAAGAACTTAACGATAAATCTTAAAAATAGACAACCGCATATACCATCACCTTTTCTTGCAAAATGTGATGTAATTCGTAGAATCGGCATCTAGGACAAGTATTTGGTGGTCTCGTTTCAGAAGGCAGGTTTATGAAACAGGAAATCATTGCTTTCTCCTTACTCTCATAAATGTGCCCATAAAACGGACGCTTGGCAGGGACTGAAACGTCGCTCGTCAGTGCCACGCTTCATTGCGCCTCACGTGCTGGATACCCGAATTCAAGCCTAGTTGATCATCACTGAATGGATGATGAATTGCTGTGCAAAATCGTGGGTTTGCGCCCGTTTGCGGCCAACCAGCCGATCGACGGCGCAGCCCGACTGGAAATACGAATCCGCCTGTCCTGCCTACCCGGTAGTCGAGAGAGCGATCGAATGCTGTCCATGGAGCTTTAACGTGCGTCTCAACTTGCCGGTCACTGCTGTTGAACAGACTTTTGGGGAGCAGCAACGGCTAATTTCCGCGACTGACGTCAACAGCCACATTACCTACTGCAACGCCGAGTTTGCCGCCATGAGCGGTTTTACCCAGGCCGAGCTGATCGGCAGCACCCATAACCTGGTGCGCCACCCGGACATGCCGCCCGCGGTATTCCAACTGATGTGGAGCTACCTCAAGGCCGGGCAGAGCTGGATGGGCGTGGTGAAGAACCGCTGCAAGAACGGCAACTACTACTGGGTCAGCGCCTATGTGACGCCGATCCTCGAAGACGGGCGGCTGACCGGATACGAGTCGGTGCGGGTCAAGCCCACCCGCGAACAGGTACGGCGCGCCGAAGCGCTTTACGCGCGCTTGCAGGCCGGTGGTGCGGCGGTCGCGCCAGTGCGGCGCCTGGCATCCATGGCCCAGGCCCTGGCTTTGCCATTCGTGGCCGCCGCCGCCAGCGTCGCCGCCTTTCAATGGGTTCCGGGTGTGTGGGGTCAGGCGGTGACCGTTGGCCTGTTTCTCGGTGTAGGCATCTGGGCCCATCAACGCTTGGGACTACAGCTCAAGCGGATTGTGCAGAACACGCCTAACGCCTTTTCCGACCCTATCAGCGCCATGACCTACAGCGATGCGCTGGGGCCGACCGCGCAGTTGGAAATGATCCTGATCAGCGAAGAGGCACGACTTAAGACTGCGCTTACGCGCCTCAGCGATCTGGCCAACCAGATGGCCGAAGCGGCCGCCCATTCCAGCGTGCTGTCGAGCACCACCGAGTCGGCGCTGTTGGAACAGCGTGCCGAGACCGACATGACTGCCGCCGCCATGACCGAGATGGCCGCGTCCATCGCCGAAGTGGCGGTGCACGTGCAGCAAACCGCCAGCGAAGCCCACACCGCCAACACCCTCGCCGAGCAGGGCAGCCAGGTGGCCGGCACGTCGCGCGAGGCGATCCAGTTGCTGGCCGGCACCGTCACCCAGATCAACCAGGCGGTGGGCAACCTCGCCGGGCAGACCCAGCAAATCCAGGTGGCCGCGAGCATGATCCAGGCGATCGCCGACCAGACCAACCTGTTGGCGCTCAACGCGGCCATTGAAGCGGCCCGCGCCGGTGAGCAGGGCCGCGGTTTTGCCGTGGTGGCCGACGAGGTGCGCGCATTGGCGGGCAAGACCCGCGAGTCGACCCAGCAGATCCAGGGCATCATCCAGAACCTGCGGGCCGGCGCCGATGAGGCGGTCGAGATCGCAAGCCTGGGCATTCACGAAGCCGAGCAGGGCGTGCAGCAGGTGCTTGAGGCGCAGCAGGCGCTGCAAGGTATTCGCCACGCGGTGGAACGGATTACCGACATGAGCCAGCAAATGGCTGCCGCCTCCCAGGAACAATCCCACGTCGCCGAGGAAGTTTCACAACAGATCAATAACGTCGCCGCCACGGTGCAAAAGACAGCGGGCAATGCCAACGCTGCAGTCACCCGTGGCAGGGAACTCGAAAGCATCTCTTCCGGGTTGCGCGCCCTGGTCGAGCGGTTCAACCGCTAGCCACAGTGAGCCTCACTCATGGAAGAGAAATACCGCAGGGCCGTGGATGCAGCCGCCATTTTCTCCGAGACTGACCTGGCGGGCTGCATCACTTACGTCAATGACCAGTTCTGCGGCATGTCCGGCTACGGGCGTGACGAGTTACTGGGGCAAAACCACCGGATCCTGAGTTCTGGCCTGCACCCTGCCGCATTCTTCCAGGGCATGTGGCAGGCCATCAGCGAAGGCCGGGTATGGCGTGGGGAAATCTGCAAACGGGCCAAGGATGGAACCCTGTATTGGGTGGACAGCACCATGGTGCCACTGGTCGATGAAAAGACCGGGCGGGTACAGAAGTACGTGTCGATCCGCTTCGATGTGAGCGAAAAACGCCAGTTGTTGCACACCCTGCAATGGCGGGTAGGCCACGACGTGCTGACCGGCTTGCCCAACCGTGCCTATCTGTCCGAGCTGCTCAACCAGTCCCTGGAGTTCTCCCGCAGCGAAAACATTCCGCTGGCGCTGTGCATGCTCGATCTGGATGGCTTCAAGGCGGTCAACGATGGCTATGGGCATGCCTGTGGCGATCTGTTATTGGTGGAGGTGGCCACGCGGCTGCGGGAGATTATTCGCGGCGAAGATGTGGTCGCCCGGCTGGCGGGTGATGAGTTTGTGCTGATCCTGCGTTACGTGCGCGATATCGACGAGCTTAACGCCGCCTTGCTGCGCATCCTCAAGGCGATTTCCGAGCCTTACTCGATCCAGGGGGCCGAGCTGAACGTGTTCGCCAGCATTGGCGTCACCCTGTTCCCCTTGGATGACGAAGACGCCGACACCTTGCTCCGTCATGCGGACCAGGCGATGTATGTGGCCAAGCAGAGCGGGCGCAACCGTTACCAGTTGTTTGATGTGTCCCTGGAGCAGGAGGTGAAAGCCAGTCACCAAACCGTGGAGCAGATTCGCCAGGCCCTGGCGGCGGGCCAGTTGTGCCTGCATTACCAGCCCAAGGTCAATCTGCGCTGCGGCACGGTGGTGGGGTTCGAGGCGTTGTTACGCTGGCAGCACCCCGAGCGCGGGTTGGTGACGCCGGGGGATTTCCTGCCGCTTATCGAGCAGACCGACCTGATTGTCGACATCGGCGAATGGGTGATCGACCAGGTGTTGGGGCAGATGCATCGCTGGCAGGTGCATGGGCACTGGTGGTCGGTGAGCGTGAATATCGCGGCGCGGCATTTCCAGCGCGAGGATTTTGTCGAGCGGCTGCAGGATTTACTGGCGCAGTACCCGCAGGTGGAGCCGCACCGGCTGGACCTGGAAATCGCCGAGTCGGTGGCCATCGACAATATCCAGCGCGTCACCCAGCACCTGCAAGCCTGCCAGGCCCTGGGCGTGCAGTTCTCCCTGGATGATTTTGGCACTGGCTATTCTTCCCTGAGTTACCTCAAGCGCCTGCCGACCCAGACCATCAAGATCGACAAGTCATTTGTGCGCGACATCCTGCACGACAAAGACGACCTGGCGCTGACCAAGGCGGTGATCGGCCTGGCGCGGGCGTTTGGTCGCGAAGTGATTGCCGAAGGTCTGGAAACCCTGGAGCACGGGCAGCTATTGATGCGCATGGGCTGCGAAGTGGCCCAAGGCTACTTCATCGCCCGGCCGATGCCGGCGGGGGACGTGCCGGGGTGGGTTGAAGGGTTCAGGCCGCCGGCGCAGTGGCAAAAGCTTGAGTGATATTTGTGGCGAGGGGAGCTTGCTGTGGTGAGGGAGCTTGCTCCCGC
>NZ_JAXCIS010000131.1:0-34332 GCF_034044025.1 Pseudomonas sp. SED1 | reverse complement strand
GGTCTTAGATAACCGGCGGCCAGCGCAGGTCTTGTGCATCATCGTCGGTATAGCGGGGGAAGCGCTCAGCGATCATCTCGTGTGGCACACCCAGCGGAATCGCGCTGGCAGTGTCCAGGCGGGCGACTTGCTCAGCCGAGAGTTGCACCGTCAGCGCGCCCAGGGTCCCATCCAGCTGTTCGCGAGTACGCGGCCCCAGAATCGGAATCAGCGCGGTGGTGGATCGACGGGCTTTTTCCCGTAGCCACGCGATGGCAATGTGAGTCGGCGTGGCGTTCAGCTCACCGGCAACCGCCAACAAGGTGTCGAGCACTGCCGTTTCCCGTGCGCTTTTTTCAGCGTGGACCAGAATCCCCAACTTGCTGGCGCGGGAGTCCTCCTGACTGTTGCGATACTTACCGGTGAGAAAACCACCACCCAGCGGTGACCACAACGTGGCAGCCAGGCCCAGCGCTTCGGCCATAGGCAGCAGCTCGCGGTCGGCGGTGCGTTCGGCCAGGCTGTATTCGGTCTGGATCGCTACCAGCGGCGCGAAGCCGCGCACTTCGGCGAGCAGGTCGGCGCGGGCAATGCGCCAGGCAGGGAAGTTGGACAGCCCGGCGTAGTGGATCTTGCCGGCCCGCACCAGGTCATCAAAACCCCGCAGGATCTCTTCCATCGGCGTGACGTTGTCGCTGATATGCGCCCAGAACAGGTCGATGTGGTCGGTGTTCAGGCGTTTCAGGCTTTCTTCGACGGCGCGCACCATGTTCTTGCGGTTATTGCCGAGCTTGAGGGTGCCTTCGTCCTGAGGCTGGGTGCGCAAGGTGTACTTGCTGGCGATCACCAGGCGGTCCCGTTCCGACGCAATAAACTCGCCGAGCAGTACTTCCGATTGGCCGAACTGGTAGCCGTTGGCGGTATCAAGGAAGTTGCCGCCGGCCTCCAGGTAACCGTCGTAAATCCGCTTGGACTCTTCGCGCTCGGCGCCGTGGCCCCAGCCTGTGCCGAAGTTGGCGGTACCCAAGGCCAGCTCCGAAACCCGCAGGCCGCTGCGACGGCCAAAGACTTTATTGCGCATACGAGAACTCCTGACGCTGTGGTTGATTTAAATGTTTTTCAACATCTATTAAATATGATGCGAGTCATATATTTCGTCAAGAGGGTTTTTTTGCCGTTGAAGGGAAGGGCGCCTGCTCCTGACACTTTCTGACAGAGGCCTCTGCTAAGCTTCGCCACCTTTCCTTTTCCGAGTGTGATCAAACGTGTCGCGTACCACTCGTCTGCTGACCTTGTTGCAAGTCCTGCGGGGCAAAAAACGCCCGGTGACCGCCGCTGTGCTGGCGGCGGAACTGGAGATATCCGAACGCACGCTGTACCGCGACATCGCCGAATTGACCGCCTTGGGCGCACCGATCTTCGGCGAGGCGGGCGTGGGTTACGTGCTGCGTGCGGGTCTGTTCCTGCCGCCGCTGATGCTCAACGCGGACGAGACCGAGGCCATCGTGCTCGGCTTGCGGTATGTCGATCAGCGTGGTGATGACGTGCTGAGCCAAGCGGCGGCGAATGCCCTGGCGAAGATTGCTGATGTGCTTGATCCTGCGGCCCAGGAAGCCTTGCGCAATCCGACCTTGTTGCCCGGCCCGCCAGGATTTGGCTACCCGGAAAACCGCGTGCCGCTGAATGTGTTTCGCGAGGCGATTCGCGGCCAGGCCAAACTGCACATCGATTATGCCGATGCCAGCCAGACCGCCAGCCAGCGCCTGATCTGGCCCCTGGCCCTGGGCTTTCTCAACGAAGTGCGGGTGATCGTTGCGTGGTGCGAGTTGCGCGGGGCTTATCGCACCTTCCGCACCGACCGGGTAGCGGCTGCCAGCCTTCACGGCGAGCGTTATCCGGGACGTCGCAGCGACTGGTTGCGGGCCTGGCGCAAGCTGATGGAACAGAACGAATCCGGGCCATTCACTCCTGACAAGAACTGACACAGCACTGCTTTAGCATGGCTCCATAAATCACCAACAAGGAGCTGTCTCATGTCTCAACTCACCCCCGAACTGGCCCCGGCGATCGCGGCCTATATTGCCGCCGCGAATACCGGCGACACGTCCTTGGTGGCCGACTGTTTCGCCGCAGATGCCAACGTGTTCGATGAAGGCGAGCACCAGGTCGGTACCGCCGCCATCGCCCGCTGGATGGAAGACACCGGGCGCCGCTACCAGCCCAAGGTCCAGGTGCTGAATGTGCAGCACCGCACCGGCAAGGTGTTGGTCAGCAACCTGATCACCGGCAGCTTTCCCGGCAGCCCGCTGGAGCTGCGTTATACCTTCCGCCTCAATGAGCAGGGCAAGATTTCCCGATTGGATATTTCCCTGTAGCCGTCATGGCATACTGCCGGGCATGACTTTCGACTCGCCACTCGCCGCCTACCAGCACGCCATCACCGAACAGGGTTTCGTCCCCGACGACGCCCAGCGTGAGGCGGTGCAAGCCCTGCAAGATTGCCATCAAGCCCTGCACCACGGGCATGCGCCCATCACCGGGGTGTACCTGTGGGGCCCGGTCGGGCGGGGCAAGACCTGGCTGATGGACCAGTTTTACCAAAGCTTGCGAGTGCCTGCCCGACGCCAGCATTTCCATCACTTCATGGGCTGGGTGCACCAGCGCTCGTTCCAACTGACGGGCACCCACGACCCCTTGCAGGCCTTGGCCCGTGAACTGAGCCGGGAAGTGCGGGTGCTGTGTTTTGATGAGCTGTTCGTCAATGACATTGGTGACGCGATCATTCTCGGCCGGCTGTTCCAGGTGATGTTCGAGGAAGGCGTGGTGATGGTCTGCACCTCCAATCAACCGCCAGATCAACTGTATGCCGATGGTTTTAACCGTGATCGCTTCCTGCCGGGGATCGAGGCCATCAAGCAGCATATGCGAGTGGTTGCGGTGGATGGCGGGGAAGATCATCGCCTGCATCCGGGCACCACGCTGCAGCGTTACTGGGTCGATCAGCCTGAAGCGCTGGCCGGGGTATTTCGCCAGTTGAGCGAAGGGAAGGCGGTGAGCAGTGGCCCGGTCGCGGTCGGGTACCGTTCCGTCGTGGCCGTGCAGTCCAGTGAAACAGTGCTGTGGTGCCGCTATGCCGATCTGTGCGAACAGCCGCTGGCCGCCATGGACTTCATGCTGTTGTGTGATCGGTTCAAGGCCATTTTGTTGGGTGAGGTCCCCAACCTCAGCGCGCAAAAGCGTCCTGGACGAATCGCTCGCGGTACGGAAGATGCCGCCCAACGAGTGGAAGCGGGTGATCGCGAGTTGCCGGAACTGTCCGTGCATGACGACAGCGTCCGGCGGTTCATTGCCTTGGTAGACGAGTGCTACGACCGCAAGGTGCCGCTGTACATCGAGGCCAGGGTTTCATTGGAAAGCCTCTACACCGAGGGTTACCTGGAGTTCCCATTCCGCCGCACCCTGAGCCGTTTGCAGGAGATGCAGTTGACGCGATTCGGCGATCCAGGCGTAATTTCACGCGGGCAAATGTAGTTAATCTCCTTCATCTAATGCCCACTCCACGCTTACAATCGAGCCCTTTTACGGGGACCGAGTCCCTGTTGCACCGTTAACGAGGAAGGAAATGGACACCCCAGACATCCTGGTGCTGCAAGCCAGCTACACCAATCCAGTACACGCCGAGGCCATTGGCCTGGTGCTCAATCATTATGCAGAAGACCCCATGGGCGGTGGCCAAAGCCTGCCGGCCGACCGTTTGCAGCAATTGCCAGCGGAGCTGGCCAAGCGTGCTCATGCGTTCAGTGTGCTGGCATTTGTCGGCGGTACGCCGGCGGGTCTGGTGAATTGCTTTGAAGGGTTTTCCACCTTTGCCTGCCGCCCGCTGGTCAATGTCCACGACGTGGTGGTGATGGATAAATTCCGCGGCCTGGGCTTGAGCCAGAAGATGTTGCAAAAGGTCGAGGAAATCGCTCGCCAGCGCGGCTGCTGCAAGATCACCCTCGAGGTGCTTGAAGGCAATGGCGTCGCACAGTCGGCGTATCGCAAGTTTGGTTTCGAAGATGCAGTATTTGATCCGGAGCATGGCCGGATGCTGTTTTGGAGTAAGCCGCTTTAATTAATGTTTATTTAATTAACACAAAAAAGGCGCCAGCAAGTGGCGCCAAATAAACCTTAGCTATCAGAGCGGAATAGCGCAGGGTATCGCGGGTAAATCAGGTGTTAGGTGTAGTGGTAGTTTGATCGGCAGTGGCGGGCTTTGCAGTCTTGCCGTCAGCCATTGCTGTTTGCTGGGCAGCGCCGTGAGTTTGTTCCTGAACGAAGGTGAAGTTGTTGTAGAACTCCTTCGAACGCTCTGAACCGCCTTCTGCGAAGGCTGCTACGGAGGTCATGGTCATCAGGCCAGCAAGGATAACAGTCGAAATTTTCATGGCAGTGTCTCATTAAGTGTGTTGGGTTCCGCGCGGTGTGTCAGCGGCGGGATGAGGAGACTATGGGCCAATGATATTAAGTAAGGGTTAACCTAGCGCTGACCGAAAGTTAACGATTTCGTTAACTTCCAATCTTTCGCAGCGATGAATTCAGAGCTTCCAGTCCAGTGCAAGGCTGATGGAGCGCGGGTCTCCCCAATACACGCCGTTATAAAAGCCGACACGCTCGTAATATTTTTTATCAAATAGGTTGTTGATATTAAGTGACGCCGACAAGTGGTCATCGAACTCATAGCGAGACATCAGGTTGACCACTGTATAGGCCTGCTGAGTGATTCGGGTCTGCTCCCTGATCAACGTTCCACTGGAGTCTCTGCCCACGGGGCGATAGGCAACGTCGTAGAAATCACTCTGCCAATTCACCGCGCCGCCTACGGTCAGCGCGTGCCATTCGCCGGGCAGGCGATAGGCCGTGGACACGCGCAGCAGGTTCAGCGGCAGGTTGGTGTTATTGCGCTGCTTGTCGCCGTTCAGAGAGTGGGTGTAAGTGTAGCCGACGGTCAGGTTCCAGTCGGGGCGCACCTCTCCGGAAACCTCTACCTCGAAGCCCTGCACTTTGTTGCCTTTGCCGCCGGACGTGTAGAACTGCTCGCCAGTGTCCGGATCCGGTGGGGTCGAACTGTCCAGTTCCGCGACGTTGTCCTGCTTGCTCCAGAAGTACGCAGCCGCCAGGTTCAGGCGCTCTTCCAGCAGGCTGCCCTTGATGCCCACTTCGTAGTTGCTGCCCACCACCGGCTCCAGGTATTGCTTGCCGGCGTCGCGCTGCTCTTGCGGGTTGAAGATATCGGTGTAGCTGGCGTAGACGGTGTACTCAGGCGTCAGGTCGTAGAGCAGGCCGGCGTAGGGCGTCCACATGTCGTTGTGGGTCTGGCTGGATTTTGAGGTGCCGAGGAACTGGTCGGTGTCCTCATCATAGTTGTACGTGGTGCTCTCGATCTCCCAACTGCCGTAACGACTGCCCACTACGGCATGCAGGCGCTCGGTCAGGTTCAGGCGGGTGGCCAGGTAGCCGGCCTTTTGTTGGGTGCTGCCTTGCGAGCCCTTGAGGCCGGTATTGGAGTCGGGGAATTTGCCGATCCCGCCCATGTGTTTCCAGTCGCCGATGCTGGTGTAATTCTTCGGCACCGGACCGTCGCGCAGGTGTGGCGAAGCATCGCGCTGCTCGGATTCGCCATACCCCACCATCAATTCATGCTCACGACCCAGCAGGGAATAAGAGCCGGACAGGTTCAAGTCGACCACGTCCATTTTTGAAGTGCCGATCATATGGCTGGTCCAGGCCGTCATGCCGCTGCGGTCGGCATTGGGAAAGCCTGAGCCGCCGTAGTAGACCTTGCCGTCCGTGTCGCTTTCGCGGTGGGTGTAGGCAGCCTTCAAATGCCAGTCACCGGCCAGCCGGTGGTCGAGGGTGGCGAAGGTGGTTTCGTCTTTCAGCGGCCAGGAACTCCACTTGGCCGCGATGTTGGCGGAGCGGGGCAGCTTGGCTTTACTGCCGTCACTGTTCCAGTAGGGCAAGGTGCCCCACGCGGTACCCTGCACGTGCTTGTTCTGGTAATCGAAGCCCACCGCCAGCACCGTGTCGTCGGTCAGCTCGCCTTCGAGGATGCCGTAGCCGACTTCCCGTTGCAGCGCGTAGTTGTCGCGATAGGACTGGGTGTCACGGTAGGCGAGCACCGTACGGCCCCGCAGGCGCCCATCAAACGCCAAGGGGCCGCCAACATCCAGGTAGCTGTAGTAATTGTCATCGGAGCCGCCACTGATGCCCGTCTTTGCCTGCCACTGGGCGGTGGGGCGTTTGCGCACCATGTTGACGGTGGCCGAAGGGTCGCCTGCACCGGTGGTCAGGCCGGTGGCGCCGCGTACCACTTCGATCCGGTCGTAAATAATGGTGTCGGCATCCGACTTCATGCGCCCGAAGGTGTTGAGCATGCCGTCAATCTGGAAGTTGCTGATGCCGTAGCCGCGTGAGGAGTAGCCAACCCGGTCGGAGTCCAGGTGTTGCACCACCACGCCGGTGGTTTGGCGCATGACTTCGGTGAGGGTATTGAGGTTGAAATCGTCCATCTGCTGGCGGGTGATCACCGAGACCGACTGCGGCGTTTCCTTGATGGACAGGTTCAACTTGGTGGCGGTGCTCATCGAGCCTGTGGTGTAGGCACCAGTGTGTTCGGTGTTGGCGCCCAGGCCCTCGGCGGTGATGCTGGTGCTGCCCAGTTCAAGGGCATTGGCCGGCGTGTGCGATTCCTTTTCAGGATCGGTTTCAGCCAGCAGCTCCGGGCTCAGCACCACGCTGAAAAGGCCCAGGGTCAAGGTCATGGAACGGGTAAAAGGCGCGAACATCGCGGCGAACTCCTTGTCGTCTATGAAAAATGCCATTGGCTCAAAGACGAAAGGAGGCGGGGAACTTTAGCGCTAAACGAGAATAATTATTATCTTGGTGTTGCTGCCAAGTCGGGTTTCACCGCATTGCGCAGGTGAAACCCGGGTTATGGGACCTACTTGATGACCACATCAGTCGAGTCGGTTTTCTTCGGCTTGATCAGGCTGAAGTCAATCAGGGGCTTTTGCTGGCGTTCGTAAGGATTGCCAATCAGCAGCGGCCGCGGCTTGAAGCTGTCACTGACCAGGCTCTTGCTGTGGTCCAGTTCATCAAAACTCAACCCCGCCATGTCGGCCCAGGTATGGATCAACTGCGAGCTGCTGTAGGGCCGCTGCAAATCACCACCAAAGCTCCAGTCATGACTTTCACGCCACTTGGGCGACGCGTAGGCCATGAACGGAATGGTGTACATCGGCGCCGTTGGCTTGCCTTCATTACGGCCCAGGGTGCTGTGGCCGGCCGAATCGAATACGTCTTCACCGTGGTCGGAGAGGTACAGCAGGAAGCCGTTCGGGTCAGTCTTGGCGTAGTCCTTGATCAGGCTCGATACCACGAAATCGTTGTACAGCACCGCGTTGTCGTAGCTGTTGTAGGTCGGCAACTGTGCGTCGCTGACCCCGGCAGGCACACCCTGGCGATCGGTGAACTTGTCGAAGGTCGGCGGGTAGCGATACTGGTAGCTCATGTGGGTGCCCAGCAGGTGCACCACGATGAATTTGCGCTCGGCGGTGTCGGACATCGCCTTGGCAAACGGCTCCAGCACGTCGCCGTCGTACTGGCGGGCGTTCTGGTTGCGGTTGTTGTTCAGGTACACCTGCTCGTCGGCCTGTTCGGAAAAGGTCGTGAGCATGGTGTTGCGCTTGGTCATGGTCTGCTGGTTGGTGATCCAGAAGGTCTTGTAGCCGGCCTGCTTCATTACGCTGACGATGGATGGCGTCTTGAGGTACAGGTCCGGGTTTTCTTCGTCAGCGAAGGTCAGCACCTGTTGCAGCGCTTCGATGGTGTACGGGCGCGGGGTGATGACATTGTCGAACACCGCCAGTTGGTCCCGCAGCTTGTCCAGTTCCGGCGTGGTGTTGCGCGGGTAGCCATACAGGCTCATGCGCTGGCGGTTAGTGGACTCGCCGATCACCAGCACCAGGGTCGACGGCTGGCCGGCCATGCTGTCCTTGAGGTTGGTCAGGGGCGGGATCTTGCTGGCGCTGGTCAGCATGCCTTGCATGTTGTCCAGTTGTTCGGTGTAGCGGCGGTAGGCGACGATCATCTGCCACGGCACGGCCGGCTCGATGCGGGTTTCAAAGCGGTCGATGGCCAGTTCCATGGTCTCGCTCTTGGCGATCTGCTTGACCAGTGGGTAACCGACGATGGCAATCACGATTGCCGCAGCCGCCAGCATGGCTTGGCCACGCGGCAGGTAAACCGGGCGTACGCGAGTCCACAGGAATACGGCCATGGCCGTGTGGGCAATGAACGCCAGCACGATCCACCAGGCAAAGTACTGGGTGGCATACTCGCCGGCTTCAGAGATGTTCGACTCGAACATGATGAAGATGACGCTTTGGGAGAATTCCTGCTGGTAGATGAAGAAGTAACCCAGGCTGGCCATGGAGCAGGCCCACAGCACCACACCAATCAACCCTGCCACCAGGCGCGCGCGACGCGGGAACAGCAGCATCGGCGCCAACCACAGGGCGCTCATGAAAAATGCCTGGCGGAAACCGCTGAAGCCGGAGGTGCCGGTCAGCTGGATCAGCAGTTGGGTGATACCCGAGAAATACCAGAAAAACAGGAACATCCAGCCGAGGCCGGCCCAATCAAAACCTTTCGCAGACGTAGTGCTGCGTTTGAACATCGCCATCCAGCGCTCCAACCCGATAATTTTTCAGTGTCGACGCGCACGGACGCGCGCAACAGAGGGCCTGCGCACGTGGCGCGGCCCTATTCGGCGGGAGTATCGGGATGAGGATGTGAAAACTTCGTGAGTTATTCCTGAACGGTTCGTTCAGCTCACGTTCAGCAAAGTGCGGGCTGGGTGCCGGACGGTTGATTGAGCTGACCCTGCAAGTGCAAACGCAGGCGCATGACTTCCTGTTGCAGTTGGTCGCGTTCGTCTTTCAACTGGCGCAATTCATCACGGCGAATGGTGACGTAGAGGGTCTGTGGCGGACGGGTCATGTGTGCAGTGCTCATTGCTTACCTCGCAAATAGCCGGTGTATCGCGGTGCCAGAGCGCTTGATTCGAGGCTCTCGGCAACAGTCGGCGCAATTCTGAATTCTTTTTTAAGCGAAGGGAACTTTTTTATTTTTGATGGTCGCTGTGACTTTTTCCCCACTGAAGGCTAAAGGATGGCCACTTTTTGTCATGAAACTATGCCAATCCGCTCTGGACTAACCCTCATTAGCCTCATTGCGCTATAAACTGTGACACACATTTATTCGTAGTAAGGAGCATCAGCACATGCAACTGGGGATTATTGGACTAGGCCGCATGGGTGGCAACATTGCGCGACGCCTGATGCTCAATGGGCATACCACCGTGGTTTACGACCGCAATGAAGCATTCGTAAAAGGTTTGGCAGGCGAGGGCGCCACCGGCGTTGCCGACCTGGCGGGCCTGGTGGCCGGGCTGCAGAAGCCCCGGGCGATCTGGGTGATGCTGCCGGCAGGCGACCCGACCGAAAACACCATTGAAGAATTGAGCCAGCTGCTGGAAGACGGTGATGTGATCATCGACGGCGGCAACACCTTCTATAAGGATGACATCCGCCGGGCCAAGGCCCTGTCGGAAAAAGGCCTGCACTATGTCGACGTCGGCACCTCCGGCGGCGTCTGGGGCCTGGAGCGCGGCTACTGCATGATGATCGGCGGCGACGCCGAGACCGTTAAGCTTCTGGACCCGATCTTCGAAAGCCTGGCGCCGGGCATCGGTAACATCCCGCGCACGAAAGACCGTTCTGCTGCAGCTGACAGCCGTGCCGAGCGTGGCTATATCCACGCGGGGCCTGCCGGCTCGGGGCACTTCGTCAAGATGATCCACAACGGCATCGAGTACGGGATGATGCAGGCCTTCGCTGAAGGTTTCGACATCCTCAAGACCAAGAATTCGGAGAGCCTGCCGGAAGACCAGCGCTTCGATCTTAACGTCGCCGACATCGCCGAAGTCTGGCGTCGTGGCAGCGTGGTTTCGTCCTGGCTGCTGGACCTGACCGCCGACGCCCTGGCCACCGATCCGAAGCTCGACGGTTATTCCGGCTCGGTTGCCGACAGTGGCGAAGGCCGCTGGACCATCGAAGCCGCGATGGAGCAATCGGTACCGGTACCCGTGCTGTCCAACTCGCTGTTTGCCCGCTTCCGCTCCCGCCAGCAAAGCACCTACGGTGACAAAATGCTTTCTGCCATGCGCTTCGGCTTTGGCGGCCATGTGGAGACTCCCAAAAAATGACCGCCAACGGCAAGAAACCCAAGGCCGAACCCGCTCCGCCCACCACCCTGTTTCTGTTTGGTGCCCACGGTGACCTGGTCAAGCGTCTGCTGATGCCGGCGCTGTACAATCTCAGTCGCGATGGGCTGCTGGGCAATGGCTTGCGCATTGTGGGCGTTGATCACAACGCCATCAGCGACGCCGATTTCGCCAAGAAACTCGAGGACTTCATTCGCACCGAGGCCGCCAGCAAGGTCAAGGGCAAGGGTGATGACGCCCTTGACCCGCAATTGTGGGCTCAGTTGGCCGAGGGCATCAGCTACGTCGAGGGCGACTTCCTCGACGACGGCACCTACGCCGACATAGCCAAGAAGATCGCTGACAGTGGCACCGGTAACGCGGTGTTCTACCTCGCCACCGCGCCGCGTTTCTTTGCCGAAGTGGTGCAGCGTCTCGGCGCTGCCGGCCTGCTGGAAGAAACCCCGGAGGCGTTCCGCCGGGTGGTGATCGAAAAGCCTTTTGGCTCGGACCTCGCCACTGCCGAAGCGCTGAACGCCTGCCTGCTCAAAGTGATGAGCGAGAAGCAGATCTATCGCATCGACCATTACCTGGGCAAGGAAACCGTCCAGAACATCCTTATCAGCCGTTTCTCCAACGTGCTGTTCGAGGCGTTCTGGAACAACCACTACATCGACCACGTGCAAATCACCGCCGCCGAAACCGTCGGCGTGGAAACCCGTGGCAGCTTCTTCGAACACACCGGTACGCTGCGGGATATGGTGCCCAATCACCTGTTTCAGTTGCTGGCGATGGTCGCCATGGAACCGCCAGCCGCCTTTGGCGCCGATGCGGTGCGGGGCGAGAAGGCCAAGGTGATCGGGGCCATACGGCCTTGGTCGCTGGAAGACGCACGGGCCAACTCGGTGCGCGGCCAGTACACCGCCGGTGAAGTCGCCGGCAAGCAACTGCCGGGTTACCGCGAAGAGGCCAACGTTGCGCCCGACAGCAGCACCGAGACCTTCGTCGCCCTCAAGGTGATGATCGACAACTGGCGCTGGGTCGGCGTGCCGTTTTACCTGCGCACCGGCAAGCGCATGAGCATCCGCGACACCGAGATCATCATCTGCTTCAAGCCGGCGCCATACGCGCAGTTCCGTGATACCGAGGTCGATGAACTCAAGCCGACGTACCTGAAGATCCAGATCCAGCCGAACGAAGGCATGTGGTTCGACCTGCTGGCGAAAAAGCCCGGGCCGACCCTCGACATGGCCAATGTGGAGCTGGGGTTTGCCTACAAGGACTTCTTCGAGATGCAGCCGTCGACGGGTTACGAAACCCTGATCTACGACTGCATGACCGGCGACCAGACCTTGTTCCAGCGCGCCGACAACATCGAAAACGGCTGGCGTGCAGTGCAGCCATTCCTCGATGCGTGGAAGCAGGATGACGGCATCCAGGCCTACAAGGCAGGCGAAGATGGTCCGGCGGCAGCCGATGCACTCTTGGCCCGCGATGGCCGTAGCTGGCACAGCCTCGGATGAGCGACTTGCCGAGTCAACCCATCCGCTTTGTGTTGAGTGATATGGACGGCACGTTGCTGCATCCGGATCACAGCCTCAGTCAACGCACCATTGATACGGTTCGCGCCTTGCGCGCGGCCGGGGTGTTTTTCAGCCTGGCCAGCGGGCGACCACCCAAGGCCATGATGCAGCAGGTCGAAGCACTCGGTATTGACGTACCGATTGCCGGCTTCAACGGCGGCACGCTGGTCAATCCCGACGGCAGTATTCTGGTGGCGCATCACTTGCCGGCAGAAGCGGCGCTGGTAGCGCTGGCATTGTTTACGCCGCAGCCAGACGTGGAAGTCTGGCTGTTTGCCGACGGTGACTGGCTGCGCCGCGATCCTGGCGGGCCGATGGCGGTTCGCGAGGAACATGGCCTGGGTTATGGGGCAATCGTCGTGGAGAGTTTCGAGCCGTTCCTGGATCGGGTCGACAAGATTGTTGCGGCCAGTACCAATACCCAACTGCTGATCGAACTGGAAGCGCAGTTGCAGCCGAGGGTCGAGGGTTTGGCTCAGGTGTCCCGCTCGCAGCCAGTGTTCCTGGATGTGACCGCCATGAAGGCCAACAAGGGCGAAGCCTTGAAGACCCTGGCTGCGCACCTGGGTGTGCCACTGGAACAGACAGCCGCCATCGGCGATGGCGGCAACGACCCGGCGATGTTTCACGTGGCAGGGTTGTCGATTGCCATGGGCCAGGCCGAAGAAGTGGTCAAGCGCCAGGCCAGCGTCGTGACCGGCAGTAATGTCGACGACGGTGCGGCGGAAGCCATTGAGCGATTTATTCTCTCGGCCGATTGATTGGCAACCACACTAATAAGTAGTCAGCTATGCAAAGTTGCAACTTGCATCGCTGACTACCTACTAGTGTTATTGCGGGTCAATATACTGCGCCGTCAAACGGCACACTTTCTGGTGCCGCCTCACGCGAGTTTCAGTTACTTGGGCATTGCCCAGGATTGCAACTGATAGCCATCTTTATCGAGTTCAGCGCGGGCCTGCAACAGCAAGTCCTCGAGCTGTGCCGGGTCGGAATAAGTGCTGGAAGACAGCTGCTTGCTACCGATACGGGTATTGGTGCGGTCGATGACGCTCAGGCTCAGGGCGCCGTTGCCATCGTGCCAGGCCACACATTGAAAGGGCTGGAAAGCACGGTCTGCGATCAAAAGAGCTTCGTTGATGCGGAGCGGGGCGTTCATGGGGTCTTCTCTCTAAATGCCCATTCAAGTGAAGCCGTTGGTTGGGCGTGCCTAACGACTGGTTACTTGTACTGATGCACGATCACCGGGTACAGGTCACATGTTAGAAGAAGTTTTTTTAACTTTCCCTGATTAAAGTCATGTAAGGGGCTATGTTGAAAGCCTCATGAAAGTTATGCCGCGACAATTGACCGCACTCGACTGGAGGAAAAGGGCAGGTTTATGCGCGGCTTATAACGAATGGGTACAAAGGCCGCGTCAAAATCTTGCTAGTGTTGCCAGCAGGCTTTCCAAATAACTGTTTTTAAATAACTTTAACGATTTTGACGCCAAGGAATAGTCATGATTGTTGCACCTGCTCCGCGCCGTCTGCTTGTGGTCGATCCCTGTGATGACTGCCACGGGCTATTACCGGGTTTGCGTACGGCGGGGTGGGATGTGGACAGCTGTGCCCTCGAGTCGGTGGGTGAGCGCTCCTGCGATGTTGGATTGCTGCGCCTGCAGCCGTTTCATCTGGAGCGGCCCGAAGCGGTCAAGGAACTGATCAGCCGTAGCGGCACCGAGTGGATTGCCGTGCTTAACCAGGAAGTGCTGCGCCTGCAGAATGTCGGCGATTTTGTCTGCGAGTGGTTCTTCGACTTCCATACCTTGCCGTTCGATGTGTCCCGGGTGCAGGTCACCCTCGGCCGTGCCTTTGGCATGGCGCGCCTGCGGGGCAAGGGCAACAACGCGCCTGCCGGCCAGCCTGAACATGAGTTGCTGGGCGACAGCCGCCCGATTCGCGAACTGCGCAAACTGCTGGCCAAATTGGCGCCGACGGAATCCCCGGTGTTGATTCGTGGCGACAGCGGCACCGGCAAGGAGCTGGTCGCCCGCACCCTGCATCGCCAATCCCAGCGCCACGCCAAGCCGTTTGTGGCGATCAATTGCGGGGCGATCCCTGAACACCTGATCCAGTCCGAATTGTTTGGCCATGAGAAGGGCGCCTTCACCGGCGCCCATCAGCGCAAGATCGGGCGGATTGAGGCGGCGCATGGCGGTACGTTGTTTCTCGATGAAATCGGCGACTTGCCCATGGAGCTGCAAGCCAACCTGCTGCGTTTTCTCCAGGAAAAACAGATCGAGCGCGTCGGCGGCAGCCAACCGATTCCGGTGGACGTGCGCGTATTGGCGGCCACCCACGTCGACCTGGAAGCCGCTGTCGCAAAGGGTACCTTCCGGGAAGACTTGTACTACCGGCTCAACGTCCTGCAAGTGGTGACTGCGCCGTTGCGCGAGCGTCATGGTGACGTGGCGATGTTGGCCAACCATTTTTCACACTTCTACAGCCAGGAAACCGGCCGGCGCCCCCGCAGCTTCAGTGAAGACGCGTTGGTAGCCATGGGCGAGCACGGTTGGCCGGGCAATGTGCGGGAGTTGGCCAACCGCGTACGGCGTGGCCTGGTACTGGCTGAAGGGCGGCAAATCGAAGCCGTTGATCTGGGACTGCAAAGCCAGCAGGCAATCGCGCTGCCGATGGCTACACTGGAGGATTACAAGCACCGTGCCGAACGTCAGGCGCTGTGCGATGTGCTCAACCGGCACAGCGACAACCTGAGTGTCGCGGCCCGTGTGCTGGGGGTTTCCCGGCCGACGTTCTACCGGTTGCTGCACAAACACCAGATCCGCTAGGGCGGGTAAACCGAAAAGCCCCGCAACGACCCTTATCGTTGCGGGGCTTTTCCTTGTCTGTAGGAGCGAGCGTGCTCGCGAAATTCGTTAACGATAACGCGGGGTTTCTGGAGCCCCGCGTTGCTCTCGGGTTTTTCGCGAGCAAGCTCGCTCCTACAGTGTTCTGTTTAGAAGTAGTACGGGAATTTCAGGCTGAAGGTAAAGTCCGGCGCATCATCCGTCATACCGATGGCCAGGTTCGGCACGATCGTCAGGTTGTCGGTTGCCGCGATCGTCATGCCGACGTTGAAGTAGCCGGCGTTGGCGTCGCTGGAAACCACCGATTGCCAGTCGCCGCCATCGGGCTTTAGCTTGCTCTTGCGTTGGATCAAGTCGGAGACCGAAAACGACATACTCATTTTCTCGTTGAGCGCAAAGGCCACGCCAACGCCGATCTGGAAGCTGTCTCCCAGGCGCACTTTGCCGCCGACTTTTTCATTGACTGTGGAACTGATGTCGTCAAATGAGTCTTCGAAGTTATGGGTGTAGGACAGCGACCCAAACAGCACCGCTGGGTCGAAAGTCTTGACCAGGGAGATGCCCGGCGTAATCGACCAGACGCCGTTGCCGGTGGGCAGGTTTTCCGGCACGTAAAGGTTGGTATTGTTAGGTGAACGTACCAACTTGATGCCAAACGGTTCTTTACCGGTAGGCGCCTTGACGCGCAGCGACACCACGGCATCCGGAAGGCTGGCCGTTTCGTCGAGGAATTTATAGGCCACGCCAAAGTTGACGTCGCCAATCGTCGGGTCACGACTGACCGACTCCTCTGATGTCGCCGTACCGGAACCGCCATTGGCACCACCGGACTGATAAGTCGATTCACGATAAACCACCGGTACGTTCACATCGAATTGCCAGCGGTTGTCGAGGTTGTAGCGCCCCGTTAAGTCCAGCGTCCAGTTGTCGGCCTTGATCCGGTCCAGGTTGATATTGCCCAGGAAGATCGAGTCCAGCGCCAGAAAACCGTTGAGGGTTAACTGACGGGCATCGTAACGAGCATAGGTAACACCGGTTTCAAAACTGAATTTTCCATCGCCGAAGAAGCCGCTCGCCTCGTTGTACAGGTTGCTCACACTCTGTGCCGGGGCCGAGTCGTCCTTGAGCGACTGCCCGTAGGAGGCGCCGCCGCCTGCACCGCCCGAGGCGGCAGCTGCACCGACGCCGGGCGTGTTACCGGCCACCGTGGTGCCGCCTTTCTGGAAGTCTGCCGGGGATTTGGCCAGGCGTTTGGGGGGTGGGGCCGCCGGCTGGTCTTCAACCTGGCGTACCCGCTGTTCCAGCACCGCCAGTGCTTTTTGCTGCACTTCGTAGCGTTGCTTGAGTTCCAGCAATTCCTTTTTCAATGTGTCGATGTCGGTATCCGGCGCGGCATACAACATGGATGCGGGCAGGAGCGTGCTCAAGCAAATTACGGCACGTAACGATAGCGATCGATGCATGAAATAAGCCGTCCCTTTCTAATGCGCAAGTGTCGAGGCACAGCGTAGTTCAATAACCAAGGGTGCGTAGGCCTTTGAGTTGGTCCAGGTTGCAGTTCAGTACACCATTGTTCAAACCGTTGCTGCCCATGACCACGTTCAGTTGGGTCATGTTGTTAACGAAATTGCTGTTGCCCTGCAAAACGGTGCCCTGTAGCACATTGCCTCCGCCGATTTGCTGCACGGTATTCCCTTGGTTGTGATTGGCTTGGATAGCCATTTGCAGGCCGCCATTGGTGGCTGAGACGCTGACGTTGCCAGCTCCACTGGTACCCGTGACGGTACCGCCGGCCACCAGCACTTGCCCTGACTGCACAAGGTTGGCCGGCGCCAGCCCATTTTCGTTGATGTTGATGCCGACGTTGTTGGTCGCCGTGTTGCCGTCGCCCGCAGCGCGCACGCTTTGAACCACGCCCTGGCCGGTGCCCAGTCCGGCGCCGCCAGTCACGGTGCCTGTGCCGGTGGTCTGACCGGTCCCGGTGCCCGTCCCGCCAGTGGTTTGTACATAGAATTGGGGGGTGATAGTGGATGAGTCGATCTGCATGCTGGCCTTGCCAGTGATCGAGTCGCCAACGGCGTTGGTCCAGGTGCTGCTCATCACGATGCCAAAGCTGATAATCCGCCCAGGCATCACATAGCGCCCGCGCAGTTCCGCCAATTCCGAATCCTTGACTTCAATCGGTTTAAATCCGGAGGAGGCATAAACAGGCATTGAGGCTACCAGGCACATGACCGTAAGCCAGCGGTAGGTGTTCATCTTTGGCTCCTGGAGCGTCCTGCTCCTTATTGCGCTTCTAGAAGAAGTCGCTCTGGATAAAACCGAAGTCCATCAGCTCTGCATCACCCACGGGCCTGAACTCATTCATTTTGTTTTTCGCCGTCAGGGGGGTGGGTGGGTCGAGCAGGATGTTGGTCTTGTCGTAGCCTTCACCGAGTACGGCGAAAACGATGCCGTTCCAGCCCTTGACGAAGTCGTCATGCGAATAGCGTTTATGCCCCAGCACCGGATCGCCGATATAGACCCAGTTCTTGTCCGCTCGCTGCATGACCACGAAGTGCTTGTAGCCGCGAATTTCCAGCAGTACCACGACGGGAATTTTCACGGTGACCAAGGTATCTGGCCCGATCTTGTAGCCCCGGGCACGCATGCCGATGCTTTCGAGGTAGCGCTTCATGTCCAGCATGGAGAAGCCTTGGGTACGTACCAAGTCCTGGTCAGCGTTGACCAGCATGCCTTTGATGATGTGTGCTTCGTCGACGTCCAGCCAATAGCCCTGACGCAGGATGGTTGCGAGTGCCGCAGCACCGCAGCTGAAATCGGTTTTCTGTTCCACCAGGTTGGCGAAGCGGCGCTCACGAATGCTCTCGACCTTTTTGAATATCACGCCACCGCCGGGCATGGCTGAAATTGCCATTTGCCCTGCCCAGGTCGGGCCGGTGAGCATTAACAAGAGGGTGAGCGTCACGAGGCGCATGATCGTCTGACCTGTTGGACACTGGAAATAGAAAAGGGCCTTGTCGCCAAGGCCCCGTTGCATCAGAAGCGAACGCCGCTGCCCGCTGCACATTGGGTGCAACCGCTGCCCAGTGTGAGGGTGTTGCTTTGTTGGTTGCCGGAACCTGCGGACACGTTGAGCCCGATGTTGCCGGAGCCGTTGTTGCCAGAGTTGTTCAGGCTGGCGTTGTTGCTGACATAGGTAGACTGGCCACCATAGCCATGGGTAGACGCGGCTGCGTTGAGGAAGTGGTTGTCCAACGATTGTTGCTCGGTGTTGGAAGCAGCGGCTACGTTGTTGCCGTCGGCAGTCACGATAGCCAGGTTGTTTTTCTGTTGGTTGCCTTGACCGGCTGCAACGTTGACACCGGTGTTACCCGAGCTGTTGTTGGCCGAGTTGTTCAGAGACGCGTTGTTTTGCGTGCCTTTGTTGTCGAACTTGTTGTTTTGGCTTTCTTGGTAGATGTCGGCGACGGCAAATACCGAAGCAGCATCATCGGCACTGCTGGTGATTGCAGCAGCATTGTCTTGCTGGTTGCCCGAGCCCGAAGCGGCGTTGGCGCCCAGGTTGCCGGAGTGGCCGTTAAGCGAGCCAGTGGCTGAGGCGTTGTTAGTGGTTTTAGTGTCGTCGAATTTGTTGTCTTTGCTGACTTGGGTATCCGTCACGACGGCAGCCACGGTGCCGGTCGCCACTGGGGTTGGGTGCCAGCCGCCGCCGCTGCCACCTGCTTGTGCAGCAACAGCCATGAGCGCAGTCAGAGCGAAAACCAGTGGTTTAAGAGCCATTGTAGGTTTCATGGTGTATCTCCTTGCTTCTAATTAGTTGGTTAAGTGTTGGTACGGTCTAACTAACAAACACTGATCAAGCTGTTACTTGATAGTGATAGCCAGGGTGTTAGCCACTCGGTTCCCCACCCCCGCACTCTGGTTCACCTGTACCACTCCTCGGCTGCCGGTGAAGGCCTGGTCGCTGGTAACGACCTGGCGGCTGCCAGTGGTGGGGGTGAGCCCTGAGTCTGTTAACAGCGTCGTGTTCTGCTGCGACAAAACGCTGTCATCGATGCTTTGCGGACCCGGATTGATACTGATCCGCACGGCATTGATCATCTGTGTATTGGCCCCGGCCGACTGGTTGACGCCCAGCACACCGTTGCCATTGCTGAAAGAGGAACCCTGGATCGCCGCGTTGGCGTTCAGGGAAGCATCGACTTTGCCATCGAGTTTCTGCACGAGTGAATCGTGGGCTTGTCCGCCGACGACGATGGCGCGACTGTTGATCTGCTGTTGCTGATTACCGGCAGACTGGTTGACCGAGGCGACGCCGCTGTATTGCTGGCCGCTGTTATCGATCGTTGCGTTGTTGTCGGCCATGGCCGATGTGCAACCCAGTGCGGCGATGATCAGCCAGGAGCGATTCATTACTGGCCCCCCATCATGCTGCCGATGTTGTTCAGCGGCGCCATGCCCCGCTGGATCGAACCATTGATCTGCCCGGCCATGCTGCTGCCACCACCGCCATGGCCGGCGGATGCGCCAGCTCCCAGGGTTGAGGTGCTTGCGCCCAGGCTGTTACTCAGGCCAGGAAGGTTGCCGCCGGGCATCATGGCGCGGGTGATACTGGAGCCGCTGCTGACCCCGGCGATGTCGAGGTCGCTGAGTTCGCCAGTCGTGGCGCTCAAAACTTGTTTGGAGGGGTTTGCATTGACAGTGCTGGGGTTGCGATCCGGGGCAAAGGAGGAGCGGCCAGCCATGTGGCCTTGTACGGTGCGACCAACCACGATGGTGCCGTCACCCGCGAGGGCCGAAAGACTCATGCTGGTGCTGAATACACAGCTGATCAGCAGTAGGCTCAGTGAGCCTGGATTGAGTGTTTTCACGGCAGCATTCCTTATTCTTTACGCTGACCCTAAACAGCGTTGTCAGGAAGAGAGCAGGAGCTGTGCCGCTTTTGAATTTATTAATAAATTCAAAGAGTTGGGAAGGATGAAAAAGAAAGGCAGGTGGAATGTGTTTCAACGGTGAGACAACAGGCCTGAGTTCAACTCACTCGGCAGCTGTCTCAGGAATGAAACACCGGCCGCCATAAACCTGGCAACCCGCAGCCGGCTGTCAGCTTAGCCGGTGCAAGTGTTTCAAAAGTGGACAGTTCCAGGCAGAGAACGTCCGTGGAGCAGGGCATGCGCCCTGTCCCCAGCATCAGCCCTTGGGTGTTTTACGCGGAATCGAATTGAGTACGGGGTTGCCGTCCTGGTTCTGGGTCAGGTAGACCGGCAGGACCTTGGGCAGGGAGGGGACGAGGTTGGACACCTCGTTGATGTTGTAGATACCACCAATGCGGATCGCGCCGGTACCGGCGTCGGCCAGCATCACCGGTTTGCTCAGGTAGCGGTTGATCAACGGCAACGCGTCGGCCAGGGCCAGGTTGTCGAGGATCAGCTTGCCGTCGCGCCAGGCCAGGGCGGTATCACCGGGGGCAATTGGCTGGGCCAGGGGGCTGGCGTCGCCACGGTTGTAGCTGGCCTGCATCCCGGGTGACAGGCGCAGGCCGCTGTGGAGGTCGTCGCTGCTCACCAGTACCGAGCCTTGCAGCAGCATCACCCGCACATGGTCTTCGTATTTCCAGACGTTGAACTGAGTGCCGGTCACCCGAACCTGACCGTCGCCGGCGTGGACAATGAAGGGGTGTTGCGGGTCATGGCTAACTTTGAAAAACGCCTCGCCTTTTTTCAGGGTGACCCGGCGCTGGTCTTTGTAATGGCTGTAGACCAGCTCGGTGCCCAGGTTCAGTTCCACCTGGCTGCCATCATCGAGGGTGACCTGACGCAGGCTGTTTTCGGCTTCGTAATGCTTGTACGAGCTGGGCAGCCAGCCCGCTTCCCAGCCGGTAAAGGCCGCCATTGGCAAGGCCACCAGGCATACCGCCGCCGCTACCGCGTAGTTGCTAAAACGCTTGCGAGGCTGGAGTCGCACCACGGCAGGGGCCGGTTCGCTGCGGGGCAGGTGATCGGCAACGTCCCAGATTTCCAGCATCGCCGCGTATTCGAAGGCATGCAGTGGATGTGCATCGTGCCACTGCTCGAACGCCTGACGCTCGGCCGTCGTGAAATCGCCGGCGTGCAGACGCATGCACCAGTGCGCAGCGGCATCGGTGATGGCGTCATATTCGGCTTCTGAAAGGGACTTATCTGTCATTAATTCATCCTGATTTCCCACATTCTAACCTCCACAGCAGGACGGCGAGAACAGCCATCATGGCGAATGCACATCAATTGGAACTAATTCTCGTCTGCAAGGCCCTAAAAATCAGGACAGCTAACATTCAATCCCTGTATGGAGTACGAAAATGCTTAAGAAAACCTTAGCCGCCATCGTTGCAACCTCGGCCCTGCTCAGTGCCGGAGCCGCCCTGGCGGACAAGCCGGGCGCAGGCTGGATCACCATTGAAAAAGCCATCGAAACCGCCAAGACCAAGGCCGGTTACGTCGAGATCTATAAGATCGAAGCCGATAACGATGGCTATTGGGAAGGTGAGGGGCGCAAGTCCGATGGCATCGTCTATGAGTTCCGCATCGACGGTGCCTCGGGCAACGTGTTGCGTGACCAGAAAGACTGAATGAGCTGGCTGGGTGCAGGCGTGTAGCCTGCACCCGTTCTTTACGGCGTCCCTTCGGCAATCGAGGGCACGGCGTCCAGTTGGCGCCCTAGCGTTGTGATCAGCAAGGTCAATGAGTCTGCGTTATCCATTTGTGTGTTGAAGCGTTGAGTCAGGTTGGTTTTGAAAATTTCCCGTGCATTGCTCAAGTCCACGCCGCCTGTCGTAGTGAGAATCTGCTGCTTGATGTAGGCATCTTCCGGCTCAGTTCCGATATCAGTGCCTGCGGCGCCAAACGGGCTCGTCGACTTGAATAATTGCCCCATGGGCGTGCTCACCGAGTAGCCATTTTCCTGCAGGTCTCGCAGTCGTTTTTGAAGATCGCGACCGGCTGGGGTTTCTACTTCGATCAGGTCGGCAAACGGTGATACCGAATTGAGGTAGGCCACGTCGGCAGTACGGCTGACGATATGGGTCAGTTCATGAATCAACGTGGTGGCGCGCGCATGGGATTGTCTATCGAAGTAACTGATCAAATGCCCTTCGAACTCGCCCGTAGGCGCGGTAAAGAAGTTTTCGGTGAGGTAGATGCGCCGATCCGGATCGTCGTCGATGGTAAACGCCCAGTGCCGTTCGGGTTCGGCAAGGTGAACACCGGAGACGAAGCGCCGGGAGTTGAGTGAGTAGAGTGACGGCTCCAGCACCTCATCGAGGATTGCGGTGACGGTGTCCATGAGCTTTTGCGAAAGAGCTTCCGGAAAGGTCGGCGGGCCGGTGTCGGGGTTTATCGGGATACCAAAGAAGCGATTGATGAAGCGGTGGATTCGGGTCACGGGTGGGTATTTGTGATCGAGCAGTTTCAGGTTCTGCTGGCAGTTGTGCAGGTAAAAGGTTGCCAGGTCCAGTGCCTCGACGATCGCCTGGGCCCTGTGGGGCGCAACACGTCGAATCTCGGCCAGGCCTCGGGCTTCGACGTTCATCACCCGATCCACCTCTGACCTCACCCCCCGGCGTTCCATCATGGCGCTCCAACCCGGGCCGTGGCGGCGTGCCGATGCACCAGGGTCCAGGACCCATTTGCGCTCGCTATCGAGGCGCACAAAAGGCCCCTTGGACCGTGCACTGAAAAGTCGCCAATGCCCCTCAGCCTGTTTGGCTCGGTAGACCTTGCCGGCATACGGTAGGTAGTGCCGATTATCGGTCGAGGTGTAGACGCCGGAGTTGCCGACCTTCAGGCTCTCCAGGCTGGTGTCGCAGGCTTCGTACGCTTGCAGCCGGGTGCGGGCCTGGGCGGTGACATCGATGTCTTGCCAGGCGCTGGCTGTTTGCGTGAGCACGGGTTGTGCCGCGGTACTTGCTGTCGCAGGCTCATCCATCAACTCGCGTATTGAAGCCATTTGCGCCACACCGCCAATAAACGTCTCCAGCGCATCGCGCCAGCGGTGTTGCTGCAAGTCTTCGGCAGAGGTCTTGAACAGTTTGTAGCTTTGCCAGATCACCAGCGGCACCATCAGTTTGCCCGGCAACAACGCTTGCGCCTGTTGCAGGCCATGGGTAAACAACGCCTTGAGGGTGTCCCAGGCTGATCGGCCATTGGCCTGGGTTTGCTGTTCAAACAGGCTCGAAATCAATTCAATGTTGTCGCGGTACAACTGCTTGAGCGCGTGGCCCTTGATCGGATTGGACGCCAGCGTGATTTCGGAGGTTTTCCCAAACGTGCTGGTCCAGAGGTTTTTATACGTGGCTTGCTCAGCCGCTGGCAGGCGGCCGACCACCCAGTCCTGCAACGGGCCAGGCAGGTTGAGCTTGCGTATCAAATCCGCTTCGTTTTCAAACTCCTGGAACGCCTGGTGCGGACCGTAGGGCGCATACATCACCAGCGGCGCCTTTTCGATAGTATTGAACAAGTACACCCCAAGGGCCTTGATGGTGCGGGCGCCCGCGGTGGCGATCAACTCCAGGGGACGGAGAGTCGAGGTCGCATCCTTGACCGCTGCCCGGGCGACAGCATCCGGCATGTCGAGGACTTGTTCGATCAGGCTCAAGCCCGCGGGTGATAACAGTTCCTGCAGTTTCAGTGCGTGGGCGTTTTGCAGCAATTGCCAGGGCAATTGCCGTATAAAACGTTGCTCGCGTGCTTCGGCTCCCGGCTTGCCCGGCGTGAGTTTTTCGGCCAGGTAGGCCTTGTTGTCCTGCTCAAGGGGCAGGCGCGCGAGTATCTGGCGGACAATAGTGGGCGTCAGGCCAGTGGCCGTGGACTCCACATCGAACTCAGCGGCTTGCTGGCTGATGTGATTGAGTGCGTAGTCCACCAGGTTTTGCCGCTGGCCGGCCAACACCAGTTTGGGCAGGATGTAGACGTCTTGCGGGAGCACGTCATAGTCTTCCAACAGCTCCTCAAGCTTGCCGCTGAGGTACTGTGACAGCGGGACGAAACCGTCAAGGTAGTCATTGTTGCCGTCCAGGTTGTGGCGGTATTGCTCAAGTATTTCCACATGGCGCCGCTGTTGGCTGACCGCTGCCATCCCCAGCCAGGCCGGCAGTGATTGTTGCGCCATGAGGGTCTGGGCGATTTGCGAGGCGTGGTCCAGGTCGTTGGCCGGCAGCGCCTTTTCCAGTTCTTCGAGGCGTTCCAGCAACGCATCGCCTGACAGCTTCAGCGTCAGGCAGTGGGCCCGTTGTGCCTTGTAATGATCAATCCAGGACTGCTGGCGGTGTTGCGCGACCGCACCGTTGATCTGCATGAAATGGCCGAGAGGGCAGGGCTGGTGCGGCTTGAGATAGCGCGGATCGAGATTGGCCAGTAGCTGCATGCGCAGGGCCGGGGCGGCCAGCCGACGTTTCAGTTCCGTCTGCAATTGGCTGACATTGGCGAAACTCTCCAAGCCACGCGCCGGCGTCCATAACACTGCCCGGCCGGAGTGCGACGGGTCCAGCCCGCCGCGTTCGGTCAGCATCAGGCAGTGGGCGAGGGGCACCCTGTGCGTCAGGCCCTGGGGTTCGACGGTCAACGCATAGGCATCCGGGATGAATCCACCCAATCCCTGGCGCTGGCGGCGATCGGGGTGTTGAAGATCAAACACCGTTTGCACGATCGCCTCATCACGGGCGTCCAGGCTGTTGTTGAGGCGCCTGAGCCCGGCTTCGCCCCGGATCGCCACGGCCATGGCATGGGCCATCGGCTCCTTGAGCTGCTCCAGGTGCTCGCGAGGAATATCGGTGATGTTGTAGTTATGAAACTTGATCAGCGCGGCTTCAAGAATCGCGTTTGCTTGCGGTACGTCCAGGACGGTCAGTTTTTTTGCAACACCACTGCCTGCGCCGTCGTAAAGACCATAGCCCGGGGTTTGCGGAATCGGCTCGCGCCCGTGGATCAGGCGCGCAAGAAAGTAACTGCGCAGGCTTTGGCTTTCCAGGGGCGCAGTGGCTGGTTTGGCGCTTGCGGTGCCGGTGTATCGATTGACGTAGATCCTCCCAGGATCCCGGCCCGACAAACCCCTGCGGCTGAACTCTGAGATGAGTGCCTGATTGACGGTGTTTTCCAAGGTGGGTTGCGCCCGTATCTGGGCGGCCAGCGTGTCCCTGATACCGAGCAACTGCTTTTGCAGCAGAGAGGCCCGTTCGGCGGCCAGTGACACCGGGCGGGTCGGGTCGGCCAGTACCGAGTGCGGCGTCCAGCGTCCCGCTGTATCCAGGCCCGGCAGGTGGCTGTCGACCATGTAGCGCACATCCAGCGCGTGGTCGACCAGGGCCGAGGGTTCTATGCCCGCGCGGGTGCGTCGGTACAGATCGAGGGCGTAGCGAAGGTTCTGTTGTTGCTTGCCAATGATGGCTTCGAATAGATGCTCAAACAGATTGCCGGCGATGGGTTTGCCGGAAAACTGCGGCACCTTGAAACCGATAAACAACGCCCGCTCCTCAAGTGACATCAGGTTGTACAGGTCGTCTTCATACCCTGGCGCCTTGACCATCGCCCTTAGGGCTTCCATCAGGTCGTCATAGCTCCCGAGGACTTGCAAGCCCTTGTCCGGGGTATAGAGAAAGGTCTGCGAATTGCCGATCATCAAGGTGCTGGCCAGCTCGACGACGTTGGTCGAATGTTCCCAGACCAGTACTTTCTCAAAGCGCAGTACGTGGCTGTTACGCAGAGCCTCTTTACCATCGGACTCGTAAAGCACAGCCAATGCCTGGCCTTGCTCGGGGCTGATGATGGATTGCTGGCGCTTGAGCAGCAAATCCAGGCGCGCATTGGCGGCCATAGCCTGGGCGAACCAGGCCCGGCGAGAAACACCCGGCGAAATCTCGGTGTTCCAGAATGTCTCCAGTGCACTGTGCAGGAACGGGATCAGTTGGCCGGCTGCTTGCTTGATCGCGCGCTCCCAGCGCTGCGTATCGCGGGCCTTGCGTTCAGGGTCCTTGGCGTCGGCGGGTTGCTTGGGATGGAAGAACTCCCGGGTTTGCCCCGCAGGCCAGGCGTGCTCACGATAGAACAACAGCACCGCGTCATTGATTTGCAACGAGTCGAGCCAACGAGGCAGCGCATCACCGGCAGGTTGCCTGGCAAAAAAGCTGACATGGGCTTCGCCGGCGTCGAGCCCTGGAAACAGCGGGCGGCAGATGCTTTCGAGCAGCTTTGAAAGCAGGGAACCCAATGCCGGGAGCTGTTTCAACTCAGCCAGCAATGCCTGGCGATTTTTACCCTGATAGTGCCTCAGGGTTTTTTCCTGCTCACCAAACACGTCATCGACCATGAACTCCGGCGTCAGCTCCAGGCTATCGTCGAGTACCTGCGAGGCCTGCTGCAGCAAGGGCAGGAAGCACAGGAGTTGCGTGGCGTCAGCCGGCTTTTTCAAACGCTCTTTCAGTGCTGTGAGTACGAGGGCCGGGCTGTCGAATTTCTCCAGGCCGCCGTACGGGGTGTAGAGCCAGGCATGGGGGTAGGCGCTGGTTGAACTCATCATGAAGCTGCCCGCCAGTTCGACTGCCTCGGCGGCACTTTTATTCAGCCAGATGCGCTGTGCAAACATCGGCGGCGACTGTTGGCGACGGCCAGCATCGCTGGCAAAAAACACCTTGCCGAGAAACTCGATGTCCTTGCTGTCGATGTTCAACTGGCGCTCACGGTCCAGCGCCCTCCAGCCCACGCGCATGGCTTCGGGGAAAAAATAGGGAGTCTGGCTCATCACTGCGGTCCTTGGGGAAGTACGACACTGGACGCTATCCAGTCTCGACGACCCCGGGGGCTAGATATGTCTGGCGCTCCCTGTCGACAGCCATGGGGCAAACCCTGTCTAATCGACGGACCGATTCTTGTACGCTGTTGCCCATTCCAATAATTAAACGGGAGCTTCAGATGTCTGCATCGCCTTTGGATGTCGAGTCTTCATCAGAGCGACTCAGTTTTGCGCAATTGACCGACCTGCTGCGCCAGGTATTCTTGCGCCATGGCACCTCGGCCGAAGTGGCCCAAGTGCTGGCCGAGAACTGCGCCAGCGCCGAGCGCGACGGCGCCCACAGCCACGGTGTATTCCGTATTCCCGGTTACGTCTCGACGCTGGCCAGTGGCTGGGTCAACGGCAAGGCCGTGCCGGTGGTCGAGGACGTGGCCAGCGGGTTTGTGCGGGTGGATGCCGGTAATGGCTTCGCCCAGCCCGCGCTGCAAGCCGCTCGCCCGTTGTTGGTGGAGAAGGCCCGCAGTGCCGGGATTGCCTTGCTGGCGATCCATAACTCCCATCACTTCGCGGCGCTTTGGCCGGACGTCGAGCCCTTCGCCGAAGAAGGCCTGGTGGCCTTGAGCGTGGTCAATAGCATGACCTGTGTGGTGCCCCACGGCGCCGACCGGCCGCTGTTCGGCACCAACCCCATTGCCTTCGCCGCGCCCCGCGCCGATGGCCTGCCAATCGTGTTTGACCTGGCCACCAGCGCCATCGCCCACGGCGACGTACAGATTGCCGCGCGCAAGGGCGAGCGCCTGCCACCTGGCATGGGCGTGGACAGCCTCGGCCAGCCGACCCAGGACCCCAAGGCGATTCTCGAAGGCGGCGCGCTGCTGCCGTTTGGCGGGCACAAGGGTTCAGCCCTGTCGATGATGGTCGAATTGCTGGCCGCGGCCCTTACCGGTGGCAATTTCTCGTTTGAGTTCAACTGGTCCGATCACCCCGGCGCCCGCACGCCGTGGACCGGCCAACTGCTGATCGTGATCGACCCAAGCAAGACCGCCGGGCAGAGCTTCGCCGAGCGCAGCCAGGAACTGGTGCGACAGATGCATGCGGCAGGGTTGCGGCGTTTGCCGGGGGACCGGCGTCATCGCACACGGGCGAAGTCGCTGGCAGGCGGGATTGAGATCGAAGCGGCAGAATTGAGCCGGTTGCGGGTGTTGGCGCAGGCGTGAAGCGAGCTGCGCCCGGGGAGGGCGCAGCCGTTACATCAGATCAGTTGCGACGGCCCAGCAACAGGCCGACCACCAGGCCAAACCCGGCGGAAATCGCCACGGTCTGCCATGGATGGCCACCGATGTAGGTTTCAGTGGCATCCACCACCGGCTTGCTGCGCTCGCGCACGTTGGACACCGAATCCAGGGCTTGCTTGAGCTTGATAGCGACCTGCTCACGCAGGGTTTCACCTTCTTCCCCCACCAGTGACGCGCTGCTTTTGAGCAGCTTGTCTGATTCTTCGATCAGCGCGGTCAGTTCACTGAAGGCTTGATCCTTGATTTGTTCTTCGACGGCTTGGGCGGCAGATTTGCGGGCCATTGGGTTAACTCCTTGCGGGTGAATGTGGCAATGAATGCGCTTGATGAAGAATGGAGTGTTTGAAGCTGGCAAAAGTTGCAGGTTTTTTTCCTACGGTCAGCTTAGGTGAAATCCAGGCCAGGAAATTTCGACCTACAGTGTAAGATGTCACCTATTTGTGCAGCAGGTAATTCAACATGAGCTTCAATCTGGCCAACAAGCCCCTTGCCGAGCGCGCCGCGCTGGAAGATGAAAAGTCCCGTCTCTACGACCTGTGGCAAAGCAACCTGGGCAAAGCCAAAGGTGAGGCTGCCCGCCTCTTTGGCGAGCGCGCCAAGCGCAAGGGCAAATGGGCCGAATGGGTGCGTGCGGAACTGGACGGCATGTCACCGCCGGAGTTTTCCAACATGGTGCGCAGTGAAGTCAATCGCCTGATGGCGGCGAAGTAAAACAAGCCTCGATCGCTTCGCGCACCTTGAGCAGCAACGGATCCCGTTGTGCCTGGGTGCGCCAGCCCAGTTCCACCGGGTAACGCGGCAACGCCAGCGGGCAGGGCAGTACCTTCAGCCCGGTCATCTGCGCGATGGCCTGGGCCGCATGCCCGGGAATCGTTGCCACTGCCTGGCTGCCCTTGAGCAGAAACGGCAGCGCCGCGAAGTGTGTGGTTGAGGCGCCTACGTGCCGGCTCAGCCCCTGCGCGGCCAGACCCTCGTCGGTAATCCCGATAAACCCGCCAGACGACACCAGCAGATGTTCTCGCCTGACGAACTCGTCGAGGTCGATGCTCTGTTGCCCCGTCGCCAGGCTGGCGGGGTCCACCAGGCACGCATAATGGCCTTCCCCCAACACCTGCCGGCTCAACCGGCGCTCTGCAAACCCGCCGGCATTGATCGCCAGGTCCAGGCTGCGATCGAGCAGGGCGCCGGCAACGATCTGGCTGTGGGTCTGGCGGAAAATCAGTCGCAGCTTCGGCGCCCGCCGGGCAATCTCTTCAATCAGCCTGCGGCCGTAGGCGATCTCGAAATCATCCGACAGCCCCAGCACCACCGAACGGCCCTGATACTGGCTGCCCTGCGGGTCGACCATCGCCAGGCTTTGGCGGCAGCGATCCAGGGCTTCGCTGATCACCGGTTTCAACTGGTTGGCGCGCAAAGTCGGCGCCAGGCCTCGACCGGTGCGCACAAACAATTGGTCGCCATATACATCCCGCAGGCGGCGCAATGCGGCGCTGATCGCCGACTGCGTGACGCCAAGGCGCAGGGCGGCCCGGCTGGCGCTGGATTCGTCGTGCAGGGCCTCGAAGGTTTTCAGCAGGTTGAGATCGACGTTGGCGATATTCATTGAGTTCATATCATGTGGCCTGGATATGTCCCGAATATATAACGTCTCGACAAGTGCTACACCAACCGCAACGTTCTCTTTGCCACCACGAGCGCGCCAATGCTGAGGGCTGCTGCCGCTATCAGGTAAAAACTCGGCGCCAGCTGCGAGCCGGTCAGCGCGATCAGCCCGGTTGCAATCACCGGAGCAAAGCCACCGAAGATCGTCACGGCCAAGTTGTAACTGAGTGACATCCCAGTGACTCGGGTGCGGACAGGAAACACATCCGCCATCAGTGATGCCAGCGGTGCGAAGTAAACGGCCTTGATCAACGCCATCATCGACACCACCAATAACAACGAGGTGGCGCTCGGCACTCTGTTGAGCCAGGCGAATGCCGGAAAGATTGCGAGGATGTAGATGCTCGAAGCCCACAACATGATTTTGATCCGGCTGACATAACCGGTGATGAACCCTACCACCGGCGTCACCACGGTCAGGATGAGCCCGCCCGACAGCGTGGCCAGAAAGCCTGTGGATTGGGGAATGTCCAAGGTGGTCGAGGCATAAGACGGCATGTACTTGATCATGAAGTTGGACGCCGTCGACACGATCAGCACGCCCATCGCCACAAGCAACAAGGTCTTCTGCGAGAGCAGCACTTCCCGCAACGGCCGGGAGCCCGGTTGGCTTTCCTTGAAGTCGGGCGACTCATCCACCGTGCGCCGTATGTACAGACCCACCGGGGCGAGGATCAGGCCGAAGAAAAATGGCACGCGCCAACCCCAGTCGAACATCTGTTGATCATTCAGGTTGATGGTCAAAAAGTAGCCGAACAATGAGGCGATGACCACGCCGAAGCCCTGGCTTGCAAACTGCAGGCTTGCGACAAAATTGCGGGTCTTTTGCGGTGCGTGTTCCATCATGAAGGCCGTGGAACTGCCAAATTCACCGCCTGCCGAGAAGCCTTGGAGCAGACGGGCCAACAGAATACCAATTGGCGCAATTATCCCGATGGCTGCATAGCTGGGCATCACCGCGATCATCGCAGTCCCTATCAGCATCAGCATGATGGACAGCGTCAACGCTTTCTTGCGTCCCTCCCGGTCGGCATAGGAACCGAGCACGGCGGCACCCAATGGCCGAATCAGAAACGAAAGGCCGAAGGTCGCAAAGGCAAGAAACAGCGAGAGGGCCGGGTCGGCGGCCGGGAAAAATACCTTGCTGATGGTCAGCGCAAAATAGGCGTACACCGACAGGTCAAACCATTCAAGGGTATTCCCGATCAAGGCCGCGCCGACGGGTTTCCAAAGGGGCGTTGCCTTTGCAACCGTGGGTGAAACGGTGGGGGACGATAACGCTGACATGCTTGACGCTCCTGATTTTATAAGGGGGTGAGCGGCAGATAAAAAGGGTCGAGCGGACCCCGATTTTTTATTGTGGTTTGACGGGGGCGAGGTGACCCAGGTCCCAGAAAAGCGAGGTCATGATTTGCAGCCCTTCGAGGACTACCGAGCCCAGCAGATGCTCATCCGGAGCATGTTGTGAACAGCCGGGGTAGGAGTGGGGTATCCACAAGGTAGGCAAACCCAAGATGTCAGCGAAAATATCGTTGGGCAGGGTACCCGCAAGGTTCGGTAACACGGCGATAGGCCGGTGGGTGACGTCGGCAATCGACTGCTTGGCGAAGCGCACCCACGGGTTGTCAGGGTCCAGTCGGCTGGCAGGTGTGCAACGGTCAATCACGATATCGACCTGTTGAAAACCCTCGGCGTCCAAGTGTTGGCGCAGCAGCGTTTGCAGGTTTTGCCAGTCTGTGCCCACCACAAAGCGTAATTGGCAATGCGCAATGGCGCGGGGTGGAATGGCGTTGACCGGTTTGGCTGGATTGCCTGCGGTAAACGCCAGGATCTCCAAGGTATTCCAGCCGAAGAGTCGCTCACCCAGCGTCAAGTCGGGCTCGCCCCAGTGCACGTCCAAAGGACGGCCCAGGGAATTCTGATCGATACCCAGGTCGCGGATGGCTTCGCGGACTGAGTCGGGTATGGCGCCAGGCACCAGCGTTCGGCAGCGAATACGACCGTTCTTGTCCACCAGGCTGGCCAGGGCATTGGCCAATACCACGGCGGGGTTGGACATCACGCCGCCCCAGTTGCCGGAGTGAAGGCCCTTGTCGCGCGCATTGACTTCAAGGGAAAACAGCGCAGAACCTCTGGAACCCAGGAATATCGTCGGGCGGCTGTCGTTCAAGCGCGGCCCGTCCGAGGCGATGAATACATCGGCCTGCAACAGCGCCTGGTGCGTTGTGCAAACCTCCCGCAGCCCGGGAGAACCGCATTCTTCGCCGGTTTCGAACAGCACTTTAACGTTGAAGCCCAAGCGCCCCTCGCGTTGCTTGATGACGTGTTCGAGGGCCGTCAGGTTGATGCTGTGCTGGCCCTTGTTGTCCGCGGTGCCGCGGCCATACCAACGATCACCTTCTACGGTCAACGCCCAAGGGCTGAGCCCCGCGCGCCATTGCTCGTCATACCCGAGCACTACGTCGCCATGTCCATACGTCAATACCGTCGGCAAATCAGCCCCTTCGTGGCGTGCTGCGAACAGCATCGGCCCTGCGCCCGAGGGGTTGTCGAGCCACTGGCATACGAAGCCCATTGCGATCAGCGCGGGTTGTATTTCCTGTTGCAGATACCGCGTCAGTTCGTGCGCTTGGCCGGGGTTCTGGCTTTCGCTGCGAATGGCGATCCGGCGACGTAAATCGGCTTCAAAATGGCCGTCGGCCAGGTACTGACGAACATTCGCGAGCGCTTGTTGCTTGGACATGACCGTTCCGGTGTGGGCTGAGATTCAATCCAATATAGAAGTCACGTATCGGTCTGTATATTGCTGTTTTTTGACGTTTGCCTTCTAATAAGTAGATGCTTTGGTGAGGGAGTCAAACTGTGGATTATCGTTATTTCCTGGCCGTGTTCGATACAGGCTCGCTGGCCGCTGCCGGCGAACGCTTGCACATTGCGTCCAGCGCTGTGAGCCGCCAGATATCCCTGTTGGAAGAAACCATCGGGGTGCCACTGTTTGAGCGCCGGCCAAGAGGCATGCAGCCAACCGCTGCCGGCAACGCCTTGGCCGACCACGCACGACGTGCCTCGCTGGAGGAGCAAAGCCTGCTGTCGGAGCTACGGGCGGGGGATTATCCCGGGGCGAAAGTAGTACGGTTGGTGTCCACCGAAGGATTGTCCCGCTACTTCCTGCCTCAGGTGCTGATCCGGCATTACCAGCAAAATCCCGCTTTCCAGTATGTGCTGGAAGTGATGTCGCCTCACGACTGCGCGGATAAAGTGAGGCGCGGCGAAGCCGATGTGGGGTTGGTATTCAGTACCGAGCCTATCGACGGTGTCGAAGTCCGGCATCCCAGCCGCTCGCCGATCCGCGCGGTGATGCGGGTGGGGCATCCATTGGCGACGCTCAAGCAGGTGCCTCTTCGGTCGCTGTCACCTTACCCGTTGGCGCTGACGCCAAAAGGCTCTACCCAGCGGCAGTTGTTCGACCTGGTTTGCCAGATGGAAGGGTTGTCGTTTAATCACGTGATGACCTGCAATTATTCGGGCGCCATCCATGAGTTCGTTCGCAACACGGACACCATTGCGTTTGGTGGGGCGATCAGTCATCGGGCGAATGGAAGCGACGAGCTGACGTCCGTAGCGCTGTCGAACCCGCAATTTTCGGACCGGTCGATTCAAGTCCTGACCATGCCCAAGCGCGCTTTACCGGTGGCCCTGGAGCTGTTTATCGAAACCCTGATCGGATCCCTGAAAGATTTGACTTGATGGGTGATGATATTTATCTGGCTCATATCAGTTAGCAGCGAAGTGGGCTTTATTCATGATTGCTGCTGGCCGGAGAATGGGCAACCCCCATTGATTCGGAGTGATCGTGATGCCCATTTCTACCGTGGCTGCGCTGCAAATCGGTTCCTTGCCCGGCGGCAAGGCTGAGACCCTGGAACAGATCCTGTCTTACGAGGACGAAATCCTGCGCAGCGGTGCGCAACTGGTGGTGATGCCCGAAGCCTTGCTCGGGGGTTATCCCAAGGGTGAAGGTTTTGGTACACAGTTGGGTTATCGCCTGCCTGAAGGCCGTGAAGCGTTTGCCCGATATTTTGCCAATGCGATTGATGTGCCAGGTGTGGAGACCGAAGCGCTGGCCGGCTTGTCGACACGCACCGGGGCGAGCCTGGTGTTGGGCGTGATTGAACGCAGTGGCAGCACGCTGTATTGCACGATGCTGTATTTCGAACCGGTGGGCGGGTTGGTGGCCAAGCATCGCAAATTGATGCCTACCGGCACTGAGCGGCTGATCTGGGGCAAGGGCGACGGCTCGACGTTGCCGGTGATCGACACGGCGGTAGGGCGCATCGGCGGCGCGGTGTGCTGGGAGAACATGATGCCGTTGTTGCGCACGGCGATGTACGCCAAGGGCGTGGAAGTGTGGTGTGCGCCGACGGTGGATGAGCGGGAAATGTGGCAGGTGAGCATGCGGCATATAGCCCATGAAGGGCGGTGTTTTGTGGTGAGTGCGTGTCAGGTGCAGGCATCGCCCCAGGCGTTGGGCGTGGAGATTGCGAACTGGCCGGTGGATCGGCCTTTGATCGCGGGGGGCAGTGTGATTGTCGGGCCCATGGGTGACATTCTTGCCGGGCCGTTGCTCGGTGGGGTGGGGTTGCTGGTGGCGCGGATTGATACGGATGATCTGGTGCGGGCGCGGTATGACTATGATGTGGTTGGGCACTATGCCCGGCCGGATATTTTTGAGTTGACGGTGGATGAGCGGGTTCGGGCGGGGGTGCGGTTTATTGGTGACTGAGTACATATCCGTTTTTTCGGTAACGGCTACCTATGGTTCCGCTCTTACAGCGGGTCACTTTTGAAAAGCGCAAAAGTAACCAAAACGCTCTGCCCCGCCTGTCGGCACCTCGC
>NZ_JAXCIS010000130.1:0-14548 GCF_034044025.1 Pseudomonas sp. SED1 | reverse complement strand
CTTTGCTTACTTTGGGGCTTTTCCAAAGTGAGCCGCTGTAAGAGCGGAACCATACGTGGCCGTTACCTAAATAACGGATATGCCCCCAAAAAGCCGCGTACTGGACAGGGGCCGCGCGATCTCACTGCCACACCCTGGTGCATGTTCTTGATTGCACGCAGCTTTTTGTGGCGAGGAAGCTCCCTCCCGTAGGACCACACAGCAGCCCAAGCAACCTAATCAATAGCAAGCTTGCTAATTGGCGCATTAATTGCCTTGGAATATGGCAATTAGACATCACTCCCGGAGTGCGCCATGAGCAGCCTGTCGAGCAGCACGATGCAATTATCTTCCACCGAAAAAAGCTGGTTGCCCTGGTGGGGCAAGGCCGGCAAGTTCGCCATGGGCTGGTCCTGTCGGCTCAACCGCGCGGTGTACCCGGTAATGGAGCAAACCTTCGAAGCCATCGCCGAAACCCGGGTCAAACTCCTGCAAACCTGGACCCGCGAACAGTGGGAACACCTGGGCGAACTCGCCAGCGTGCTGACCCGCGACACCGTGCTCACCGGCAACAGCCTGCTGCTGGACAAACTGCAACAGGCCGGGGATTTCTCCGAGCTGTTTATCGTCGACCCCAAGGGCGAGCTACTGGCAACCACCTGGAGCCAGGCCGGTCACCGCGCACTCAATCAACAAGCCCTGGCCGCCGGGCTCAAGGCGCCATTTCTCCACGGTCCCTACGCCGACCCGCTGACCCTGCAGATCGGCCCTTCGTCCTCGCGCTTCCATGACGAAGTGACCCTGATGTTCTATCAACCGTTAACCCGCGAGGGCAGGGTGCTCGGCTGCCTGTGCGGGCGCGTGCCCAACGACATCCTCGGGGATTTGATCCAGCGTGAGGCCGGGCATATTTTTCCGGAGTCCGGCGATAACTACCTGTTCATGGTGCAATCACGCTTCGACCCGGCACTCCAACCCGGTATCGCGTTGTCGCGCTCTCGCTTCGAGGACGGTGCCTTCACCCACGGCGAAAACCTCAAGAGCGGCGTGCACACTCCCTGGAAAACCGTGCAGATCCAACGCCACACTGAGCTGGAATTACGTTTTATCGACCCCGCCACCCAACAACTGCACCCCGGCGTGCGGGAAACCATCCGCAAGGGTTCGAACCTGTTTGTCACCTATCCCGGCTACTCCGATTACCGTCACATCCCGGTAGTGGGCAAGGGCGTGACCTTTGAACTGCCGGGCTCGCCGGACCGCTGGGGCATGATGTGCGAGGCCGACCTGGAAGAGGTTTACCGACGCCGCTCCCTGAGCCACGGCTTGATGACGCCGTACCTGGCAACCATGGCCGGCTTGTTTGCCTGCAACTATCTGGTGCGTCACTACAGTGGTTTGCCCGTAGCCTGGACGGATGCATGGGAGGTACTGAGCATGGTCGTGGCGGCCATGCTGTTCAGCCGCCTGGGGCCCAAGCGCCTGGCTGCACGCCTGAATGAAATGACCGAAGTCATCCGCACCATTGCCGAAGGCGAAGGCAACCTGCGCCAACGCCTGGACAGCGGCCGCATGGTCAACGACGAGACTGGCGACATGAGCCGCTGGATCAACAGTTTCATCGACCGCCTGGATTCGGTGGTCGGCCAGGTGGTCAAGGCCAGCCACAGCGTCGGCAACACCAACCAGTTGATGCTCGGCCGCAGCGAGGCGGCCGGGCTGATGTCCCATGAAGTGGCCGACGCCACCCACCGCATGATGATCATCGTCGAAGAGCAACTGGGGGAAATCCAGCAGGCTTCGGTGAGTGCCGAGCAAATGAAGCAAGCCATGGACGAGGTGGTCAGCCGGGCCCGCGAGCAGTTCCTGGCGGTGCAGGTCGGCACCCAGTCGATTCGTGATGTGGTACAGCGCTCCTCGGAAAGCGTGCAGTTGCTCGACAGCCGCATGGCACAGATCAGCAACATCACCGGGCTGATCAGCGACATCACCAACCAGACCAACCTGCTGGCTTTGAATGCCGCGATTGAAGCCGCACGCGCCGGCGAACATGGCCGCGGCTTTGCGGTGGTGGCAGATGAGGTCCGTACCCTGGCGTCACGAACGTCCAAGGCGGCTGAAGACATTCGCCAGATGGTCGAAGGCCTGCAAGGCGAAACCCGCAAGGCCGTGGGCTTCATGGAAAACGGCGTGACCAACGTCGACAGCAGCCTACGCCTGGCCGAGGATGCTTCCTCGGAAAACGTGCACCTGCACCAGGCGGTGGAGAGCATGTTCAGCATCATCCAGCAGCTCAACGCCCGCAGCCTCGACTACGGCAAGACCATCAAGCAGGTCAGTCATTCTTCGGAGCAAATGCGCCTGACGGTGGGGGTGTTGCAGACCAGCGCGGAAACCGTGCGGGTCAATGCCAACAAGTTGCAGAAGCTGGTGGGGCTGTTCGAAGTCAGTGGGGCTGCGGCCTGACCAGGCCGCGTTTTTCCAGCAACAGGCGCTCCAGTTCCATCATCGGCAGCGGCCGGCTGAACAGGTACCCCTGGATCTGATCGCAGCCGGCTTCCCGCAGAAACTCCAGCTGCGCCTGGGTTTCCACGCCTTCGGCGACCACTCGCAGCTTGAGGCTGTGGGCCAGTTCGATGATGGTGCGGGTGATCGCCGCGTCCTGGGGGTTGCTGGTGACTTCGCGGATAAACGCAATATCGATTTTCAACGTATCAATCGGAAACCGCCGCAGGTAAGCCAGGCTGGAATAGCCCGTGCCGAAGTCGTCGATGGAGATCTTCACGCCCATAGCCCGCAAGCGCTGCAAGCTGGCGATGGTGTGTTGGGTGTTTTCCATCAGCGAGCCTTCGGTCAACTCAACCTCCAGCCAATGCGGCTCCACCCCAGCCCTGGTGAGGGAATGGGAGATATCGGCAATCAAGTCACCCTCGATCAATTGGTGACCCGACACATTGACCGATACTTCGACGGCGCCCACCGCAGTGGATTGCCAGGCGGCCATCTGGCTGCACACGTTATCGATCACCCAACGACCGAGCGTCACGATCAACCCCAGGCTCTCCAGGATCGGGATAAACACCGCCGGAGACACCGCACCGTACTCGGGCCGGTCCCAACGCAACAGGGCTTCAAGCCCGCACACCTGACCGCTGTCCAGCTCGACCTTGGGCTGGTAATGCAGCACAAACTCTTCGCGTTCGACGGCCAGGTGCAGGTCTTTCTCCAGCTCCAGGCGCGCCATGTCATGCACATTCAACCGGGCAGTTTCATGCTGGTGATGTTGCAGTTGCTGCTCCAGCATCAGGCTATGGTTTTTCAACCGATCGCCGTGGGCCTTGAGCCGCAGCAGGTTGCGCACCCGTAGCCACAACTCGACCCGTTCCACCGGTTTACTGATGAATTCTTCTGCACCGGTTTCCAGGCCACTGAGCCGCGCGCTGGATTCACTCAAGGCCGAAAGCATGATGATCGGAATGTTCGCCGTGGCCTGGTTGCCCTTGAGCTGGTTGGCCACTTCATAGCCGTCCATGCCCGGCATCATGATGTCCAGCAGGATCAAGTCCGGCGGCCGTTGCGCCACCATCTTCAAGGCTTCTTCACCACTGGCGGCACTCACGGTCTGGTAACCCTCGTGACGCAGCAGGGTTTCCAGCAGCTTGCGCACCTGGATTTCATCATCAACGATCAAGAGCGTTGCGGGTTGGCGGGCCATGGAGAGGACTCAAGTCGGAGGAGTAATGTTCTTTTGCAGCAGCGTGTCGATCACCTGGTACAGCTCTTTGTAGCGCAGGGGCTTGATGATGTAGGCGTCGCAGCCGGCCTGCAGGGTTTTGTCGCGGTCTTCCTTCATGGCCATGGCTGTCAGGGCGATCACCGGGATGTGGGCGGTGTGCGGGTCCTGCTTGAGCAATGAAGTGGCCGCCAGGCCGTCCATGCCGGGCAACTGGATGTCCATCAGGATCAGCGCCGGTTGTTTTTCCCGGGCCAGGGTCAACCCGGACTCGGCATCGGCAGCCCACAACACACTGTGGCCGGCGTTCACCAGCAGCAGGCGGGCGAGGCGCATGTTGGCCTCGTTGTCTTCGACGATCAGGATTTCGGCCATACAGCCTCCGCATTCGCGGCGCGATGCAGCGGCAGCCACACCACAAAACACGCACCTGTGCCTTCGCGGCTGGCCACGGCGACGCTGCCGCCGTGCAGGTCGGTCAGTTGCTTGACCATTGCCAGGCCCAGGCCCGTGCCTTCGAATTTGCGCGCCAGGCTGCTGTCGATCTGGCTGAAGGCCTTGAACAGCTTGCTCATGTCGTCCCGGGCGATACCGATGCCGGTGTCGCTGACGCTCAATTCCAGGAACTGTTGGTGCTCGCTGGGTTGCAGGGCAAAACCATAGGTGGGCCAGTCGCCGGGAACCTGCCCGACGTGTGCACGACTCACCTCGCGTACCGACAGGGTCACAGAGCCGCCGTGCTCGCTGAACTTCACCGCATTGGCCAGCAGGTTGTAGATGATCTGCTTGGTCTTGCGCAGGTCGAGTTCCAGAGTGCCGAAGTCGTCCTGGCATTCGAGCTTCAACTGGATGCGTTGCAGCGCGGCCTTTTCCCGCACGATCAGCAGGCTGTTGGCCAACAACCCCGCCAACTCCACGGCTTCCAGTTCCAGGTCCATCATCCCGGCCTCGACCTTGGACAGGTCGAGGATGTCGTTGATCAGCGACAGCAAGTGCTGGCCGCTGGTAAAGATGTCGCCGATGTATTCGCGCTGGATATCACTCATGTCGCCCACCAGGCCGTCCTTGAGGGCTTCGGAAAAACCGATCACCGCGTTGAGCGGCGTGCGCAACTCGTGGGACATGGTGGCGAGGAATTCGGACTTCATGTGGCTGGCGTGTTCCAGCTCCAGGTTCTTCTCTTCCAGGGCACGCTCAAAGCCTTTGCGTTCCGCCTCTTCCTGCTTGCGCGCGGTGTTGTCGGTGCCGATCAGCAGGTAACCGATGATCGCGTCGTTGCGGTTGCGCAGGGCGGTGACCGAGACCATCGCTGACAGGCGACTGTTGTCCTTGCGGATATAGGTCAGCTCGTAGATGTCCTCGATGCCCCGGGAGGCCTTGAACACCAGGGCTTCAAAGCCGGGCGTGATTGGCGTGTCGAGCTCCAGGCTCAAGGCGGCGGCGCGGGTGATCAGCTCGGCGGGGTCGGAAATGTCGGCCGGTGTGACACGGTTCAGCACATCGGCGGCGGCATAGCCGAGCATGCGTTCAGCGCCAACGTTGAAGATCTGGATCACGCCTTTTTCGTCGGTGGCAATGCTGGAGAAGTAGGCGCTGTTGAAGATCGCGTCCTGCAGGGCGCCGGTCTTGAGCAGGGTTTTCTGGCGTTTGAATTCGACGATTTTCTCGGCCCGGGATTGCGGCTCGATGGGGCTGTCGACTGAAGATTTTTCCATCGTGAAGTGTTCCGTGAACTTGAGGCCCGCCGCTGCCCGAAGACAGCGCCGCAGAACATGCTCACAGAAGATCGCGCAGGCGCGATGAGGAGGAGATGAGGTCTTTTTACGATAGCAGGTATTGAGCGGCTAAAAAGTAACTCATGCGAATTGCTTTAAGGCAAAGACCACCCATATGCGTGATTTTTTTGCGTCTGACCCTCCGTGCCTCCAGCGCCTGGAAACAGCTTGTAACCCCGCCAGTTGAACATTTTCCCACGTTATCCCCACGCATGGCTGACGAGGTTCGTTGCGCTGTCTGGCAGACGCAACACTCGGCGCTATAGCTATTCACTCTAAGGCGATGCTGAAAATGATCTCTAACATCAACAACCTTCCCACATCCCGAGATGCAGGTGTTCCACGTCAGCATTTCGATTTTTCTAAAGGCGGACCTACCAGGCTGGGGCCGGGCAGTTTGCCCCAGTCTCTCCAACCCGCCTTCAGGGCGCCCGCGCTCAAGAACACTTTCATGGATGGCATGGTAAGAGACCTCAACAGCGGGACGATGCGACCGGAACTCAAGGAGTTGGTCGATGCTGTGCTCTATCCGAAAAATTCCACGGTCCATAAAGTTCAAATCAGGACATTTGCATTAGACGGAATTCAAGCCCGCGACATTATATTTATACAGCGCATACCACCTACAGAAAACGGCCCGAATATCGCTCTGTATACACCGGACACCGCGGGGCGTTCTTTTCAGGACTTTAAGAATACGAATGAAATGAATACTTGGCTAAAAGGTGTTGCCGCCGACCCCGTACGTCTGGATAAATTTGTCGCTCACTTCTCCACAGCAGACGCCGAGACCAAAGTTAAACACATCAAGTCCGTCATGAAGGATTTCAAGGACAACAACATCAATGCAATCGTTGGGCCTTATCGGTATGAGGCGGATAACATTTTCGAAAGATTGGAAAGGTCACCCCACATTCCGCCGGCCCCCGTTAATGGACTCACCGACCTTAAATGGGAGCGTGAAGGCCCGGAAGGGCAACTCGCTTACTCAGGAAAACGGCCTGATGGCAAAACAGTAATTTATGAATACGACGCCTACGGCAACTTCTTGGGGGCCGACCGCAGCGCAAACTACTACTTTGTTAAAGATGGCCTGAACTCACAGCCGGCGCTGCACGCGCTGACGTTCGAACAGTTTAAAAAACAAGTGAGCCACGTATCCCTGGACAACAGTGGGGCCAACGACGTTAGAGGATTTTACGATGAGTTCCTTCATCATCTGGAAAACCCTGCTTATGGTATGAGTGATGCTTTACACGTGTTTGGCGTCCCGCAAAACGCGGCAGACACCGTGGAGCGTTATCTGGACAACCCCATGACAGCGTTACTCATTGACCTGAACAAAAACAATCACCTTGGCAAGATATTCGGCATCGACAAGGCAACCATGGATGCAGACTTAAAACAGGTCGGAGACTTTGCCCAGGGTTTTGTTCCTTATTACGGCCAGGCCAGGATGCTGGCCTCCCTTACGGCCAAGGCGCTGAAGAATCAGCCGTTGTCGAACGAAGAAAAACGCGACCTCGCCGATGCCATGGCGTTGAAGCCAGGCAGTCAGGCGAGAGAACACCTGTTCTCGCGTTCACCCGGTCGCCTGTCCAACTTTGACCAGCCAACCGCAGAGCCCAAGCCGGCTGCCCCGACAGAACCGGAACACACCAAGGCGCTGCCAACGGGCGGCTCTCACCACCCTGGCATGGTCAAAATCGAGTTCCAGGGGAATAACAAGTATTACGTTGCTGAACAACCCGATGCCGGGGACAGTGAGCATTATCTATTGCGTGTAGAAGATCCCAATGACCCTTCCAAGTTAGTGAGCAGCGGCATTATCGGCAAGCCCGATGAAGTGGGCGTGTGGAGAAGACGAGGGGTCAGAGGAGGTGGGGCGGGGAACTCTACCAGCAAACCGTTTGACCCCGGAACTTATGATTACCCCTCCAGAAAAGAGGCTTCACGCTCGGCTGATATTTCCAAAATAGATAAACAACTGAAACAGGATGCTGATAATTTTCATAAGAAAGCCAAATCCAAGACAATGCCCGTCCAGCCCGCAATGCACGTAAATACACCCATTGCCGATGTTATAAAAACAGGATTAAAGGAATCTCCCGGCATGATTTTTGGAGAAGATCATTCGCAGTCCGCTGGCTTGCGGGTCATCATGGATAACGTGCTGGAATTCAAGAACAGCAACGTGAAAACTTTTTACTCAGAAGGTTTTGAACACTCACTTCAACCTGATTTGGACAAGTTCTATGACACCGGCGAGATCTCGCTGGCGCTACACAGAAACTTAAAGTTGATTGATGGTGCCCACCAAGGGCACGGTATCTATACAAACAGGAATCTTCTGCTCACCCTGCGCAAGCATGGCATCCGCATTAAAGCAATTGACGTGCCCTCGACAGACTCCAAATTTACGCGCATCAAAAATATGAACTACTACGCGACCAAAGTGATTGAGCGCGATCAGGCTCTTAATCCTGAAGGAAAATGGATAGCGCGAGTGGGCACCGAACATGTTTTTTCATATGACGCTCAACCGCGGATTCGAGGTATCGCTGAGCTGACAGGTGCAACCGGGGTTTCCGTCGACGAAGCGCCTGCGAACAGAGACAACGCCGTTATTCAGTCTCGAAACAAGACGGAAATATATATTGATTTGAAAAGACCGTAGATAAACGGACTCCTCACGCGCCACCACGTTTCTTGTGACGGCCACCGGCAAGGCCTGGGCTCCTTTTTGCGGCTCCAGGCTTTGCCGAAGAGAACGGTTTTGTGCATCACAAATCGATGATGAAACGTTTCACCTTTCGATAAATAGCGCACGCAAGCGCTTGCGCTTGGAAATTTACCTGATTACAGTCCCCATCAATCCGATCCGCCGATAGCGGCCATCGGCAAACGCTCGAACACAAAAATAATAAAACCAGGAGCTCAGTCATGAGCCTTGAACCCTTGCTTGAAATGCAGGGCATCAGCAAGACCTTCAACGGTCTGCGGGTGCTCAAGAACGTCAGCCTGAAGGTCTACCCCGGTGAAATCCACGCCTTGATGGGTGAGAACGGCGCCGGCAAATCGACCTTGATGAAGATCCTCTCCGGTGCCTACCAGGCCGATGACGGCGGCACCATCCGCATCGATGGTCAGCCCGTCGCCAGCTACAACCCAGCCTCCGCCAAAGCCCTCGGCATTGCCGTGATCTACCAGGAACTCAGCCTGTGCCCGAACCTCACGGTGGCCGAGAACATCTACCTGGGCCGTGAACTGCGCCGTGGCTGGACCATCGACCGCAAGGGCATGGAAGCCGGGGTTGCCGAGGTGCTGGCAAGGCTCGGCGCGGAGTTCCTGCCCACCACCCGCGTCGCCAGCCTGTCCATTGCAGAGCGCCAACTGGTGGAAATCGCCCGGGCGCTGCATGCCCACGCGAAAATCCTGGTGATGGACGAGCCCACCACGCCGCTGTCCTCTCGCGAGACCGACCGCCTGTTTGCGCTGATCAAACAGCTGCGCAGCCAAGGCTTGGCGATCATCTACATCAGCCACCGCATGGCCGAAATCTACGAACTGTCGGATCGGGTCTCGGTGCTGCGGGACGGCGAGTACGTCGGCGAACTGGCGCGGGACGTGCTGTCGGCCGAGGTGCTGGTGAAGATGATGGTGGGCCGCGACCTCTCCGGTTTCTACAAGAAGGAGCATGCCGCCTACGACCCCGGCCAGGTGGTGATGCGCGTGCGTGACATGGCCGACGGCAAGCGCGTGCGCCATTGCAGCTTCGACCTGCACGCCGGTGAAGTGCTGGGCATTGCCGGCTTGGTAGGCGCAGGTCGTACCGAGTTGGCGCGGCTGATTTTTGCGGCCGACCCGCGTACCTCTGGCACCCTGGAGGTGGTCGGTAAAAGCGTGACCCAACTGCGCAACCCGGCGGACGCAATTCGCGCTGGTGTGGTGTACCTCACCGAAGACCGCAAGGCTCAGGGCCTGTTTCTCGACATGAGCGTGGCCGACAACATCAATGTCTGCGCCTGTGTGCCGGATGCGCATGCCGGTGGGGTGCTCGACCGTGGCCACGCCGCACAACGCTCACGCGATGCGATCAAGTCCCTGTCGATTCGCGTGGCGTCGGGCAAGGTCAATGTCGGGGCGTTGTCCGGCGGCAATCAGCAGAAGGTGCTGTTGGCACGGTTGCTGGAGGTCAAGCCTCATGTGCTGATCCTCGATGAACCGACTCGTGGCGTGGACATCGGCTCCAAATCCGAGATCTACCGCATCATCAACCAACTGGCCAAAGCTGGCGTGGGCATCGTGGTGATCTCCAGCGAGCTGCCGGAAATCATCGGTACCTGCGACCGCGTGCTGATCATGCGCGAAGGGCAACTGGTGGCCGAAGTCGGCGGGGCATCAGGGCTGGATATTTCCCAGGAGGCGATCATCGACCTCGCCACCGGCAGCGAGCAGGTGGCTGCCCATGGCTAATTCAACGACAAGCGGGAGCAACACCATGACTGTGGCAACGATCGGCAAGGCTGAGCGTATTCGCGAACTGATGCGCACGGTGGGCATGCTGCCGGTGCTGGTGCTGCTGTTGGTGGGCTTTGCCCTGGCCAGCGAAAACTTCATGACGGTGCAGAACCTGTCGATCATCACCCAGCAGGCGTCGGTCAACGTGGTGCTGGCGGCGGGGATGACCTTTGTGATTCTCACGGCGGGCATCGACTTGTCGGTGGGGGCGATTCTCGCGGCGTCTGCCGTGGTCGCACTGCAAGCCTCGATGTCGCCGCAATTCGGCATGTTCGGGATTGCTGCCGGGGTTGGCTTCGGCCTCTTACTGGGCCTGGTCAACGGTGGCCTGATCGCCTTCATGCGCCTGCCGCCGTTTATCGTCACCCTGGGTGCGCTGACGGCCATGCGCGGTTTGGCTCGCCTGTTGGCCGACGACAAGACCGTGTTCAACCCTGACCTGCCATTTGCGTTTATCGGCAACGACTCAGTGCTGGGCGTGCCGTGGCTGGTGATCATCGCCGTGGCCGTTGTCGCGCTTTCATGGTTCATCCTGCGGCGCACGGTGATGGGGGTGCAGATCTACTCCGTGGGCGGCAACCCGGAAGCGGCTCGGCTGTCGGGGATCAAGGTGTGGAAAGTCCTGCTGTTCGTCTATGCCATGTCTGGTGCGTTGGCGGGGCTGGGCGCGGTGATGAGCGCGTCACGCCTGTTCGCTGCCAATGGCCTGCAACTGGGGCAATCCTATGAACTGGATGCAATCGCGGCGGTGATTCTCGGCGGCACCAGTTTTACCGGCGGCGTCGGCACCATCGGCGGCACGCTGATTGGTGCGCTGATCATCGCAGTATTGACCAACGGCCTGGTGCTGCTGGGCGTGTCGGATATCTGGCAGTACATCATCAAGGGCATCGTGATCATTGGCGCAGTAGCGCTGGATCGCTATCGCCAGTCCGGTGCGCGGACCTGATTTCACTCAAACAACAATCACAAGAGAGTCATCATGAACTTCAAACGCATTTTTCCTGTTGTCGCCTCCCTGGGCGTTGCCGTGTTGATGTCCCAAGCCGTGGAAGCCCGTGAACTGAAGGCCATCGGCATCAGCATGGGCTCCCTGGGCAACCCGTATTTCGTGACGCTTGCCGACGGTGCCACAGCCCGGGCCAAGGAGCTGAACCCGGCGGTCAAGGTCACCTCGGTGTCGGCCGACTATGACCTGAGCAAGCAGTTCTCGCAGATCGATAACTTCATCTCGTCCAAGGTCGACCTGATCCTGATTAACGCCGTCGACCCGTCGGCCATGGCCTCCGCGATCAAGAAAGCCCGTGACGCCGGGATCGTGGTAGTAGCCGTGGACGTCGACGCCAAGGGCGTGAATGCCACGGTGCAGACCGATAACGTGGAAGCCGGCAAACTGGCCTGCCAGTTCATCGTCGACAAGCTTTCGGGCAAGGGCAACGTGATCATCCAGAATGGCCCGCAGGTCACGGCGGTGACCGATCGCGTCAAAGGCTGTAAAGCCGCGCTGGCCGGCGCGCCGGATATCAAGGTGCTGTCTGACGACCAGGACGGCAAAGGCTCCCGCGAAGGCGGCCTGAACGTGATGCAGGGCTACCTCACACGCTTCCAGAAAATCGACGGCTTGTTCGCGATCAACGACCCGCAAGCCATCGGCAGCGACCTGGCCGCCAAGCAACTGAAGCGTAGCGGCATCATCATCACCTCCGTGGACGGTGCGCCGGATATCGAGAATGCCCTGAAGACCGACACTCTGATCCAGGCTTCCGCCAGCCAGGACCCATGGGCCATGGCCCAGACGGCCGTCAACGTCGGCAATGACATTCTCAATGACAAACAACCTGCCGAAGCGGTTACCCTGCTGGCGCCAAAACTGATCACCCGCGACAACGTCGGTTCCTACAGCGGTTGGTCCAGCAAACATTAAAAGAGCGCAGGAGTGAGCACCGTGGCAACCATGGAGGATGTGGCAAGAATTGCAGGGGTGTCGACGTCGACGGTTTCCCACGTCTTGAACGGCACTCGCAAGGTCAGCCCGGACACGGTGCAAGCGGTGCAGAGCGCGATCCGGCAGTTGGGCTACATCCCCAATACGCTGGCGCGCTCCCTGGCCCGGTCCACCACCAATACCATTGGCGTGGCGATCTCAGCGCTGTCCAACCATTACTTCAGTGAAACGGTGCACGCGATTGAAACCGAGTGCGCCAAACACGGTTACATGATGCTGTTTGTCGACACCCATGATGATCCCGAGCAGGAGTTGCGGGTGGTCACGACGCTGCACCATCGGCGGGTGGACGGCATTCTGCTGGCGCCGTCTACCGGTTCGCTGGCCCTGGAGTACTTGCAGGCCAATGAAGTGCCGGCGGTACTGGTGGACCGGATGATGAGCGATCGCTTTGATCAGGTCGGGGTGGAAAATACCCTGTCTACCCAGGCCTTGGTGGCGCACTTGATCGAGCATGGCCACCGGCGTATCGGCTTTATTTCCGGGCGCGCGGGGTTGGGCACTTCCGATGAACGCGTGGCTGGTTACCAAGCTGCATTGCAAGCAGCAGGATTGCCGTTCGATCCGCAGTTGCTGGTCAATGGCGGCTCCAGCAGCGAGCCGGCACGGCAAGCGACCGCGCAGTTATTGGCCCTGGCAACACCGCCCACGGCGATCATGGCGGGTAACAATCTGATGACCCTGGGTGCGATGCATGCTTTGCGCGATGCGCATATCGATGTGCCCGGGCAGATGGCTTTGGTGGGCTTCGATGATTTTGAGTGGGCGGACTTCTTCGTGCCGCGACTGACCCTGATCGCGCAGCCGGTCCAGGAGCTGGGCGCCCGGGCGGTCAACCTGCTGCTTGAGCGCATGGCGTCGCCCAAGCGTAAAACACACAGCGTGCGGCTTGCGCCCACCCTGAAAATTCGTAATTCATGCGGCTGTCCCTGATATGAACAACCCGGTTTCCCTTGGCATTGATCTTGGCACCTCGGAACTCAAGGCGATCTTGATGGACGAGCAAGGCAACGTGCTTGCCCATGCCGGTGCGCGCTTGACCATATCGCGCCTGCACAGTGGCTGGTCGGAGCAGGATCCTGAGGATTGGTGGCAGGCGTGTCTCAGCGCGCTGGACCAGTTGCGCGTGGGTCAGCCGGAGGTTTATGGCCGGGTGAGTTGCATCGGTTTGTCCGGGCAAATGCACGGCGCCGTGCTGTTGGGAGAGGACGATCGGGTGTTGTACCCGGCCATCCTCTGGGACGATTCGCGTGCCATGGCTCAGGCCGAGGCGCTGGGCAGCGAGTTCGCCGAGGTCACTGGCAGTTTGCCGATGGCTGGGCTTACCGCGCCGAAGCTGTTGTGGTTGCAGGAGCATGAGCCGGCGGTGTTTGGGGCGATTGATTGTGTGTTGTCGCCCAAGGATTACCTGCGTTTGCGGCTCAGTGGCGAGCGGGTGAGTGATGTGTCTGATGGTGCCGGGACGTTGTGGCTGGATGTGGCTAATCGGGAGTGGTTTGAGCCGATGCTGCGGGCGACGGGGTTGCGGTTGGCGCAGATGCCACGGCTGGTGGAAGGCGGGGCGGTTAGTGCTCGTTTGAATGCTGCGGCGGCGGGGCGACTGGGCTTGGCTAAGGGCCTGGTGATTGCTGGCGGTGGCGGGGACAACCCGGTGGCCGCGGTGGGCATTGGGGCGGTGAATGCAGGTGATGCGTTTATCACGTTGGGTACGAGTGCGGCCATTGTTGCGATTACTGATCACTCGGCGGGGAATCCGGCGAGTGCGGTGCATAGTTTTTGTCATGCGTTGCCTGGGCGTTGGTACACCATGGGGGCGATGTTGGCCGGGGCCAGTTGTTTGCGGTGGGTGACGCGGTTGACGGGGTCGGTTGATGAGCAGGCGTTGCTGGATCGGGTGCAGGCCGAGTTGCCTACGGGGCAGGTTGTGGCGGTTTCCAATCCGTTGTTTTTGCCGTATTTGGCGGGGGAGCGTACGCCCCATAACGACCCGTTGTTGCGGGGTGGGTTTATGAACCTGGGGCATGATTGCACGCCGGCTATGTTGGGTTATGCGGTGATGGAAGGGGTTGGGTTCGGGCTGTTGGATGCGCTGAATGCGGTGCAGTCGGCCGGGGCCTCGGTGGGGGCTTGTGCGTTGGTGGGTGGTGGGGCGCGCAGTGAGTATTGGGCGCAGTTGTTGGCCAATATTCTTGGGCGGGAGATCTATACGTTGCATGGCAGTGAGTTGGGGGCGTGTATTGGTGCGGCGAAGTTGGGTTTTTTGGCGAGTGGGCAGGGTGGGAAGTTGTTGCAGGTGGGGATGCCGGTGAAGGCCCGGTTTTTTCCGGATGGTGCTCAGGCAGGTGTGTTGCAGGTACGTTATCGCAAGTTCCAGGGGCTGTTGGGGGCGGCTAAGGCTTTGCACGATTAGGGGAGTTTTGGGTGTATATCCGTTATTTGGGTAACGGCTGATATGGGTTCCGCTCTTACAGCGGCTCACTTTTGAAAAGCGCAAAAGTAAGCAAAACGCTCTTGCCCCACCACTCGGCTCCTCGC
>NZ_JAXCIS010000012.1:0-3422 GCF_034044025.1 Pseudomonas sp. SED1 | reverse complement strand
TCTTCGCTCACCACTGAGGGCGGTGTGAGCCCAATTCCCCAGCGGGTAAATCCCATTGCAACGGTGTCCCGCTGATGGTCACCGGGGGCAGCAACCGGTGGGCCGGGCCCCAGGCTGTTTGCTCCACCACCAAGCCTTGATCGCCCGGTTCTTCGGCCCGCAGCGGTAGTTGTTCCGGGACTTGCCCTGCGTCTACCAACAGTTTTGCCGTGCGCGCGAGGGACAGCCGCGCCGAACCGCCGCGCCCGGATTTCAATCGTTCACTCAATGCCTGGATTGCACTGGCCGCCATCAAATACCCGGTGGCGTGATCCAGTGCCTGCAATGGCAGCGGCACCGGCTTGTCCGAGTTTTTCCACTGCTGGCCGGCCTCGGCAATCCCGGTACTCATTTGCACCAGGCTGTCGAACCCTCGCCGATTGCGCCACGGGCCGCTCCAGCCGTAAGCGTTGAGGCTGGCGTCGATCAGGCCGGGGGCGATGGCTTGCAACGCGGCCTCACCGTAGCCCAACTGCTCCAATGCATCGGCGCGGTAGCCGTGCAGCAGAATATCGGCGTCCTTGAGCAGGTTTTCGAAGATTTTCCGGTCGTCGGCATTTTTCAGGTCCAGGCGGGCGCAGCGTTTGCCCAGGGTCATTTCCGGTACCACGCCGGGTTCGTTCCAGTCAGGGGAATCGATGCGCAGTACATCGGCGCCAAGGCCTGCCAGGAAACGACTGGCAGTGGGGCCGGCCAATACACGCGTCAGGTCCAGCACCTTGATGCCCGCCAGCGGCCTTGCCACCGAGCCCAGCCAGGTTTTGTCGCTGAGGGCTGCAAAGGTCTGGCGATGGACCAGCGGTTCCTGATTGACCGCCAAACCTTGTGGATGCACCTGCCAGTCTTGCCACGAGCGCATCTGCGCCGCACAGCCGTTGGCTTCGACGATCGCCTGTTCCAGCTCGGCAGCGTTCCAAGGCGCAACCTTCGCGGCCATCGCGTTACGGTCAGCGACCTGACCGAGTACGCGCTCGGCGGCGGCGCGGTGATGCGGTGCATTGGTGTGCAGGCGAATCCAGCCGTCGGCGCAGGCGTAGTCGCCGGCAATCGGGTCCCACAGCGGCGGTGTGGTCCAGCCATCGGGACGCAGGGACGAGGAGAACCAGAATGAGGCGAGGCGCCGGTCTACGGTCACCGAGGGCAGGCGCCCGGTTTGCTGCAGCAGCAACTGGGCAACTGCCTGGCCCGCCGCACCGATGCTGGCGCTGGCCAGCTCGGTGACGGCAAAGGTCGAGGGCAGCGCGCCGGCCTCGGTAAAGGCCAGCGGGGTGACGGGTAAATCGAGTGCTTCCTGGATGGGGGTGAGCAGATCAGTCATCAAAGGCCCTCCTAATGAGAAGGACCATCATAGAAGATCATCAGGGTTGAATGACAACCCCGGGCTCCAGCGGCAAATCCACACTGGCGATAAAACCGCCGTCGGGATGATTCGCCAGGATCAGGCTGCCGCCATGCCGTTCTGCGGCGCGCCGCGCGATGGCGAGTCCAAGACCGTGACCTTGGGCGGTTTGCCCCGGGGCGCGGTAAAACGGCTCGCCCAGTTGGCTCAGGTGTTCGGCGTCCACACCCGGGCCGTGGTCGCGCACGCTGATCACAATGCGTTCGCCCTGGTGTCTGGCGTCCAGTTCAATCGGTTGGCCCGGCGGGTTGAAGCGTTGGGCGTTGCGCAGCAGGTTGTCCACCGCGCGTTCGATCATGGTCGGCCAGCCCTTGAGGTGCAGCCCGGCCTCGGCATTGAGCTGTACGGGTTGGTCCGGCGCGCCGAGCAAGGCATCTTTTTGCAGGGTTTTGAGCAGTGGGTTGAGGTCGATGTCTTCGGCGCTGGCGTTGTCGGCATCCACCCGGGCGAGTACCAGGATCTCGCTGATCAGTGCTTCCAGGCGGTCGCATTCGCGGGTCAGGCGCGGCCAGAGTTTCTCCCGTGCCTCGGGTGTGGCGCGTTCTGCCAGGGCCAGGGCAATCCGCAGGCGGGCCAGGGGCGAGCGCAGTTCGTGGGACACGTCCCGCAGCAATTGGCGCTGGCTGCCGATCAGGCTTTGCAGGCGGGCGCCCATGCGGTTGAAGTCGGTAGCGAGCACGCCGAATTCATCGCGGCGGTTGGCCAGCCGCGCCAGGCTGTTTTGCTGGTAGGTAGTCTGGCCCAGGTCATGCACTGCGCTGCGCAGGCGGCTGAGGGGGCGAGTGATGGACAGCGTCACCAGCAGACTGAACAGGGTCAGCACCACCAGCGCGATTGCCAGCGCACTCAACGGCCACAGCAGACTGCTGCGGTGCCAGGCGTCCAGCTCCGGGTGGGGAATGCGGTAGATCAGCAGGTAAGTGTCGCCGGTTTTTTCGCTGGTGTACTCGGCGGTCAGCCGTCGCCAGGGCAGGTGACGGTCCTGGCTGTCGTTTTGCCGGGCTTCGAGGGCGGCGGCGCGGCGCGGGAAAGTGCCGCGTACCACGGGCTCGCCACTTTCATTAAGCACTTGCACGTCGATGTGGTACTGACGCTTGCGCTGCTGCAGCAACTCCTGGGCGGCGTCCTCGCCTTGGGCCTCATAGAGCTGCGTCCATTCCTGCGCGAGGTTATTGAGCCCGGGGTGGCGGCTGAGAATCCAGGCGTCCTGGTTGAGCATATGCCCAAGCAGGATCGACAACCCGGCAACCAGGGCGATGGCCAGCCAGAAGCTGGCTAGGACGCGCCAGAACAATGAACGCACAAGAAACCCTCAAACAGGAAAAACCCAGCGGCGTTGGCCACTGGGCTGGGAGTGAAGCTAGATCATTATTGCGCTTTTTGCGGCTGCTGGGCTTTCCAGGCCTGGAATTCCTTCCATTCGGCGCGGCGCTCGGCTTGTTTCTTGGCGATCTCGTCGAATTTCTTCTGTTGATCGGGTTTCAGCACGGCACGGATGTCGGCCTGGGTTTTCTGTTTGCCGGCAGCCATTTCGTCTTGCATGGCTTTCTGGTCTGCGGCCGGGAGTTTATCCAGGTACTTCTTGACCAGCTCTTTGCGAGCGTGCCACTGCTGGCCCATCAATTTGCCGATCTGCTGGCGCTGTTCAGGGCTCAGGTCCAGCTGGCTGAAAGGGCCGCCTTTGCCCCGCATGCCGTGTTCACCGCCGTGGCCTGGGCCGCCCATCATGTGGCCTTCAGGGCCGCCCATCGGGCCTGGGCCTGGGCCTTCTGGCATGGCCGCCATGGCAACGGTGGGAAGGGCAGCAGCGAACATCAAAGCGATAAGGGTCTTGCGCATGGTGATTCTCCTGTCTCTATTCCGGTGAGTCCGGATGTGAGTAGATTACGGAGATCAAGGTCAGCGGCAGTCAGGGGACGGTAAAGCTTGGGTAAAGAGGATTTTGGGCAGGGCTGACAAAACTATTGGCGACCGTAGCAGCTGT
>NZ_JAXCIS010000129.1:0-1653 GCF_034044025.1 Pseudomonas sp. SED1 | reverse complement strand
GGTCAAGCCTCACGGGCAATTAGTATTGGTTAGCTCAACGCCTCACAGCGCTTACACACCCAACCTATCAACGTCGTAGTCTTCGACGGCCCTTCAGGGAACTCAAGGTTCCAGTGAGATCTCATCTTGAGGCTAGTTTCCCGCTTAGATGCTTTCAGCGGTTATCTATTCCGAACATAGCTACCCGGCAATGCCACTGGCGTGACAACCGGAACACCAGAGGTTCGTCCACTCCGGTCCTCTCGTACTAGGAGCAGCCCCTCTCAAATCTCAAACGTCCACGGCAGATAGGGACCGAACTGTCTCACGACGTTCTAAACCCAGCTCGCGTACCACTTTAAATGGCGAACAGCCATACCCTTGGGACCGGCTTCAGCCCCAGGATGTGATGAGCCGACATCGAGGTGCCAAACACCGCCGTCGATATGAACTCTTGGGCGGTATCAGCCTGTTATCCCCGGAGTACCTTTTATCCGTTGAGCGATGGCCCTTCCATACAGAACCACCGGATCACTAAGACCTACTTTCGTACCTGCTCGACGTGTCTGTCTCGCAGTCAAGCGCGCTTTTGCCTTTATACTCTACGACCGATTTCCGACCGGTCTGAGCGCACCTTCGTACTCCTCCGTTACTCTTTAGGAGGAGACCGCCCCAGTCAAACTACCCACCATACACTGTCCTCGATCCGGATAACGGACCTGAGTTAGAACCTCAAAGTTGCCAGGGTGGTATTTCAAGGTTGGCTCCACGCGAACTGGCGTCCACGCTTCAAAGCCTCCCACCTATCCTACACAAGCAAATTCAAAGTCCAGTGCAAAGCTATAGTAAAGGTTCACGGGGTCTTTCCGTCTAGCCGCGGATACACTGCATCTTCACAGCGATTTCAATTTCACTGAGTCTCGGGTGGAGACAGCGCCGCCATCGTTACGCCATTCGTGCAGGTCGGAACTTACCCGACAAGGAATTTCGCTACCTTAGGACCGTTATAGTTACGGCCGCCGTTTACCGGGGCTTCGATCAAGAGCTTCGCGTTAGCTAACCCCATCAATTAACCTTCCGGCACCGGGCAGGCGTCACACCCTATACGTCCACTTTCGTGTTTGCAGAGTGCTGTGTTTTTAATAAACAGTCGCAGCGGCCTGGTATCTTCGACCGGCATGAGCTTACGGAGCAAGTCCTTCACCCTCACCGGCGCACCTTCTCCCGAAGTTACGGTGCCATTTTGCCTAGTTCCTTCACCCGAGTTCTCTCAAGCGCCTTGGTATTCTCTACCCAACCACCTGTGTCGGTTTGGGGTACGGTTCCTGGTTACCTGAAGCTTAGAAGCTTTTCTTGGAAGCATGGCATCAACCACTTCGTGTTCTAAAAGAACACTCGTCATCAGCTCTCGGCCTTAGAATCCCGGATTTACCTAAGATTCCAGCCTACCACCTTAAACTTGGACAACCAACGCCAAGCTGGCCTAGCCTTCTCCGTCCCTCCATCGCAATAACCAGAAGTACAGGAATATTAACCTGTTTTCCATCGACTACGCTTTTCAGCCTCGCCTTAGGGACCGACTAACCCTGCGTCGATTAACGTTGCGCAGGAAACCTTGGTCTTTCGGCGTGGGTGTTTTTCACACCCATTATCGTTACTCATGTCAGCATTCGC
>NZ_JAXCIS010000128.1:0-21188 GCF_034044025.1 Pseudomonas sp. SED1 | reverse complement strand
GCGAGTGGATATCCAAATGTGGGAGCGGGCTTGCTCGCGAATGTGTAGTGTCAGTCAATACATCAGTTGACTGATCCACCGCTTTCGCGAGCAAGCCCGCTCCCACATTTGCTTTGTGCAGTCAGTTAAATCTCGTCAGGCGCAACAACTGCCCGACGCCAGTTCCTTGAGAATCGGGCAATCCGGCCGATGATCACCCTGGCAGTGTTCCACCAGGTCCTGCAACGTATCGCGCAACTGCCCCAACTCGCGGATCTTCTGGTTCAGCTCATCGATATGCTGGCGGGCCAATGCCTTGACGTCGGCACTCGCACGGCCCCGGTCCTGCCAGAGGGTCAGCAACTTGCCAACCTCCTCAAGGGAAAATCCCAAATCCCGCGAACGCTTGATAAACGCCAGGGTGTGCAAGTCATCGGCACCATAAATGCGGTAGCCGCTGTCGGTGCGATGGGCGGCTTTCAACAAGCCGATGGACTCGTAATAACGAATCATCTTGGCGCTCAGGCCACTTTGGCGTGCTGCTTGGCCAATGTTCATGGACGTTCGTCCTCCAGATCCTTGGGTTTCCAGGTTTTCAACAGCAGCGCATTACTCACCACGCTGACGCTGGACAGGGCCATGGCCGCACCGGCCATTACCGGGTTGAGCAGGCCGAACGCGGCCAGCGGAATGCCGATCAAGTTATACACAAAGGCCCAGAACAGGTTCTGTCGAATTTTCGCATAGGTCTTGCGGCTGATTTCCAGCGCGGCGGGCACCAGGCGTGGGTCGCCGCGCATCAGGGTGATCCCGGCGGCGTGCATGGCCACGTCGGTGCCGCCACCCATCGCGATGCCGATGTCGGCCGCGGCCAGGGCCGGTGCGTCGTTGATGCCGTCACCGACCATCGCTACCACGCCGGTCTTCTTCAACTCGGCGACGGTAGCCGCCTTGTCCGCAGGCAACACCTCGGCGTGCACGTCGTCGATGCCCAAGGCTTCGGCGACCACGCGGGCGCTGCCACGGTTGTCGCCGGTCAGCAGGTGGCTGCTGATGTGCCGAGCCTTGAGTGCTTGTATTGCTTGCAGGGCGCCCGGTTTGAGCGTGTCGCCGAAGGCAAACAAACCCAGCACGCGGGGCTGCGGGCCTTGCTCGATCAGCCAGGACAAGGTGCGGCCTTCGGCCTCCCAGGCGCTGGCCGAGTCGGCGAGATCACCGGTGCTCAAGCCCGTTTCCTCCAGCAGGCGACGGTTGCCCAGCGCCAGTTGCCGACCGTCGAGAGTGCCTGCGATGCCGCGCCCGGTAAGGGATTGGCTGGCGCTGACATCGGCCACGTCCAGGCCCTGTTCGGTACAGGCATCCAGCACCGCCTTGGCCAGCGGATGTTCACTGCCTCGTTGCAGCGCCCCGGCCTGTTGCAGCAGGGCCGCTTCATTGCCATCGACGGCGGCCAAGTGCGCAATTTTCGGTGCGCCGGAGGTCAGGGTGCCGGTCTTGTCGAATACTACGGCGCTGACTTCATGGGCGCGCTCCAGGGCTTCGGCATCCTTGATCAGGATGCCGTGGCGGGCGGCGACGCCGGTGCCGGCCATGATGGCGGTGGGTGTGGCGAGACCAAGGGCGCAAGGGCAAGCGATGACTAACACGGTCACGGCATTGATCAGCGCAACTTCCAACGGAGCGCCATACAGCCACCAGCCGATCAGCGTGGCCAAGGCCAGCACCAGCACCACCGGCACGAACACCTGGCTGACCTTATCCACCAGTTTCTGGATCGGAGCCTTGGCGGCCTGGGCGTCTTCCACCAAGCGGATGATCCTTGCCAATACGCTCTCTGCGCCAAGGGCCAGGGTGCGCACCAGCAGCCGGCCTTCGCCGTTGATGGCGCCGCCAGTGACTGCATCGCCAGGCTGCTTCGGCACCGGCAGGCTTTCACCGCTGATCAGCGCCTCGTCGGCATGGCTTTGGCCTTCAACCACCTCTCCGTCCACCGGGAAGCGCTCGCCGGGTTTGACCAGCACCAGGTCATTCAGCTTGAGGGCGGTGATGGCAACATCTTGCTCGCGCCCGTCGATCACTTGAATCGCCCGCTCCGGGCGCAAGGCTTCCAGGGCGCGGATGGCACTGGCGGTCTGGCGCTTGGCGCGGCTTTCCAGGTATTTACCCAGCAGCACCAGGGCGATCACCACCGCTGAGGCTTCGAAATACAGGTGGGGCATCGTGCCCGCGGACGCCGTGAGCCATTCATAGATACTCAGGCCGTAACCGGCGCTGGTGCCGATGGCTACCAACAGGTCCATATTGCCGGCTCCGGCGCGTACGGCTTTCCAGGCGGCGATATAGAAGCGCGCGCCGAAGATGAATTGCACCGGGGTGGCCAGGGCAAATTGAACCCAGGCGGGGAGCATCCAGTGCAGGCCGAACGGTTGCACCAGCATCGGCAGCACCAACGGCGCGGCGAGCAGGATCGCCAACAGCAGCGACCAGCGTTCGTGGCTCAGGCGTTGTTCCTGGCTGGCCTGGGTGGCGGTTTCGCTTTGGGGCAGGGTGGCCGTGTAGCCGGCCTTGTCGACGGCGGCGATCAGGACGCTGGGGTCCATTTGGCCGAGCACTTCGATGTGGGCGCGTTCGTTGGCCAGGTTGACGCTGACGCTTTGCACCCCGGGCACTTTGCCCAGTGCCCGTTCAACCCGCCCGGCGCAACTGGCGCAGGTCATGCCGCTGATCGGCAGGTCGAAGGTGGTGGATCCGTTCATGGGCAGTACTCCAAGAGAGATTGCCCATAGGATCAACCTTGACCTGCGGGGAAGGTCAAGACGCTTTTTTACTGTAGGAGCGAGCTTGCTCGCGAAAAACCTGAGAGCGCCGCGTTCATTCAGGATAGGCGCGTTATCGTTCACGACCTTCGCGAGCAAGCTCGCTCCTACAGGTTTTCGGGGCTTAGTATTCCAGTGCGGCCGGCTTCAGGTACATGCCGTCCGGACCTTGCGCGATACGCAGCTTGCGCACGTCGCCCGCCTTCAACGTGATGTTTTGCGCCGGTGGGGCGAGCATGCCCGGCAAGCAGCCCTGGGATTGCCCCGGCAACAATTTCAGGCGTAGCGACACATTCCCGGCCGGCAAGTTGAAGGAGGTGGCCTGCTCCTGGAACAGCCGCCCGGCCAACTGGTCTTGAATGTACAAACCAATCTCGCAGTTGGTCGGCACTTCGAGGCGCTCCCGGGAAATGATCAGCACCGCATAATCTTCATCCGCGCTGGCAGGTGGCACAGCAGCAAACAAGCCCAACAGGCTGACAAGGCCAAAAAACGACCAGCGCATGGTGAATTCTCCGAGGTTTACATCGTGGATAGGTGCAGCTTGGCCGAGGGCGCGAATGAATGCCAGCCCGGCCGATGTTTTCAGAACTTGACCTTGCCATCGTGGCAAGGTCAAAACTGCGGGCAACCTCATCAAAGGAGTCATGTCATGCAAGTATTCAGCGTTGAAGGAATGACCTGCGGCCACTGTGTTCGCTCGGTCACCCAGGCGGTGCAGGATAAGGACCCGGCAGCCAGCGTGCGCGTCGACCTCGCGGCAAAGGAAGTCGGAGTGGAAAGCAGCCTGCTGTCGCCAGCGGAGGTGATCAACCTGATCAGCGAAGAAGGCTACAGCATCAAGCTCGCCTGACTTTCTGATAGTTAGCGAGCTAACTTAATGTTCAAGGCACCCATGCCCGGCTAGACTGTCGGGCTGCCGACTCACCTGGGTGCCTGATGAACCTTCGTATAATCCTGATTTTGGGGGCCTTGAGCGCGTTCGCGCCATTGGCCATCGACTTCTACCTGCCGGGTTTCCCGGCCATGGCCGTGGCATTCGGCACCGACGAAAAACATATTCAGCTGACCTTGGCCGTGTACTTCACGGGCCTGGCGATCGGCCAGCTGATCTATGGGCCGCTGGCGGACCGTTTTGGCCGACGCGGGCCGCTGCTCAGCGGCGTCACCCTGTTTACCCTGGCCTCGTTCGCGTGTGCGTACGCGCCTTCTCTGGAATGGCTGATCGGCGCGCGTTTCGTCCAGGCCCTGGGCGGTTGCGCGGGCATGGTGATCTCCCGGGCGGTGGTCAGCGATAAATGTGACGCGGTGGGCTCGGCCAAGGTGTTTTCGCAGCTGATGCTGGTCACCGGGCTGGCCCCGATCCTCGCGCCGCTGGCGGGCGGGGTGATGGTCGGTATCTGGGGCTGGCAGTCGATATTCCTGGCGCTGACGGCATTCAGTGTGATGGCGGCCATCGCGGTAGCGGTCGGGCTGCCGGAAAGTTTCCCCGCCCATCAACCGCGCCAGCCGCTGTCGGGCGCGCTGCGCCAGTACGGCCGGTTGTTGTCGGACCGGGTGTACCTGGGCTATGCCTTGACCGGTGGTATCTCGATTGCCGGCATGTTTGCCTACATCGCGGGCTCGCCTTTCGTCTTTATCAAACTCTATGGCGTGCCCGCCGAGCACTATGGCTGGGTCTTCGGCTCCAACGCCGCCGGCTTTATCCTGGTGGCACAGGTCAATGCGCGCTTGCTGGCCTCACGCGGCCCGGCGTTTTTGCTGTCGCGCACGGTATGGGTCTACCTGGCGGCGGGCCTGTCGTTGCTGGCAATTACTGCACTGCGCACTGACGCCTTGTGGCCTTTGCTGGTGCCGCTGTTTATCTGCATCGCCAGCCTGGGCTGCATTTTGCCCAACACCTCGGCCTGCGCCATGAGCGGGCAGGGCGCGCGGGCGGGCAGCGCGTCGGCGTTGCTCGGTTGCATTCAGTTTAGTGTGGCAGCTGGCGCGGCGTCGTTGGTCGGCGTGTTGCACGATGGCACGGCGATGCCGATGGCAATGGTCATCAGCTTGTGTGGCGTGCTTGCGGTGACGTTCGCGATGCTGACCCAGCGCCTGCAGCGCCAACGGGCACTGCAAGCGGCGGACTGAGCGGGTCAGCCAGCAGAACGCTGCTGGCTTTCGGGGAATCGGTGAGGGGCCTGGATACGGGTTTGCAGGGTGTCGGCAAACGCGCGGGCTTCGGCCTCACTGCGGAAGGTAAAGGCGTTCTGGTCGAGACGGACCTGCCATTTGTTGCCTTCGGATCTTGCTAGCGCTTTTATCAGGATCTTCATTGCTGACTTCCTCACGTAAATTGCGTGGCAAAGGCGGCCAATATAAACCCGAATACGCTCACAAATATGACAAGGATCAAGTCTCTGACTAGCGGTGTCGTCCATTACTCACATGAATAACAGACGACACTGACAGAACCTTTCCTTAGAACCCTTCCAGCACGATCTTGCCCTTGGCCTTGCCGCTTTCCAGCAGTTCGTGGGCGCGGCGCAGGTTGGCCGCGTTGATCACGCCAAAGTGCTCGCCCACCGTGGTTTTCAGGGTGCCGGCGTCGATCAGTTCGGCCACGCGATTGAGCAGGTTGTGCTGCTCGATCATGTCGCTGGTCTCGAACATCGAGCGGGTGTACATGAACTCCCAATGCAGCGACAGGCTCTTGCGCTTGAGCTTGCTGATATCCAGCGCCTTGGGATCGTCGATCAGCGCCAGTTTGCCTTGTGGAATCAGCGCTTCTACCAGTTGGTCCAGGTGCTGGTCGGTCTGGGTCAGGCTGGCGACATAGTTCACCTGCGGATGGCCAGCGTTTTTCAATTCTTCGCTCAACGGTTTGCTGTGATCGATCACCAGGTCGGCGCCCAGGTCCTTGGCCCATGCTTGGGTTTCAGGCCGGGAGGCGGTGCCGATGACTTTCAGGCCGGTAAGCTGTTTCGCCAGTTGGGTCAGGATAGATCCCACACCACCCGACGCACCGACGATCAGCAGGCTCTGGCCTTCATCGGTCTTGCCTTCGCGCACTTGCAGGCGTTCGAACAGCAACTCCCAGGCGGTGATAGCGGTCAGCGGCAGGGCGGCGGCGTCGGCAAACCCGAGGGTTTTTGGCATGTGGCCGACGATGCGTTCATCCACGGTGTGCAGTTCGCTGTTGCCGCCGGGGCGTACCAAGGAGCCGGCGTAGAACACCTTGTCACCGACCTTGAACAGGTTCACTTCACTGCCCACGGCCTTGACCACGCCGGCCACGTCCCAGCCCAGCACTTTGGCGGCGCCGTTTTCCGGGGCGACGTTCTGGCGCACCTTGGTGTCCACCGGGTTCACCGAGATGGCTTTGACTTCCACCAGCAGGTCGCGGGGGCCGGCGACCGGTTCTGGCAATTCGATGTCTTGCAGGGATTTTGGATCGTTGATGGGCAATGCGGCGTAGTAGGCGATGGCTTTCATGATGGTTTCCAAAAAGGGGTCGGTTGATCAGGCAAGAAACTTCAGGCGCTTGAGTTCGAAATGCTCGAGCACGTCGGCAGCCTTGGCGCGGAAATTCTGGATATGGGCGCTCTGGTCGTGGTCGGCCAGCGCGGCGTCGTCGCTCCAGCGTTCGAGCATGTAGAAGGTCTCGGGGTGTTGAAGGTCCTGGTGCAGGTCGTACTGCTGGCAGCCAGCCTCGACGCGGGTCGGTTCCAGCAGCTCGCGCAGCAGGGTTTCCAGGGTGGCTTGTTGGCCGGGTTTGGCGATCAGCGTGGCGATGACGTTAAAGGCAGCAGACATATTCGACTCCAGATACGTGATGAACGGGATGGACAGATGATTGGCTATTTCTCTCGAAGATAAAACCCGCTAAAAGAGCAGTCTCTTTCAACATTTTTTTGATAATGGGCGGTCAGCGTGCTGCGTTTTGATGACTTGCAGTTGTTTGTGCGTGCGGCAGACCTGGGCAGCCTTTCGGCGGCGGCGCGGGTCATGGACATGTCGGCGGCGGTGGCCAGCGCGGCGTTGAAGCGTATCGAACAGCAACTGGGCGCACGTTTGCTGGCGCGCTCCACCCGCAGCCTGCGCCTGACCGCCGAGGGTGAGGGCTTTCTGGAGTACGCCCGTGCCGCCTTGAGCAGCCTGGATGAAGGCCGGCGCTTATTGGCCAGTGGCCAGGACCAAGTCAGCGGGGTGCTGCAACTGTCGGCGCCGTCGGACTTTGGGCGTAACCAGCTGTTGCCCTGGCTGGATGAGTTCCAGCGCGAATACCCCGACCTGAGCGTACGCCTGCTGTTGGGCGACCGGATTGCCGACCTGTTCCGCCAGCCGGTGGACATCGCCCTGCGCTACGGCGAGCCGGAAGATTCCAGCCTGATCGCGCTGCCCATCGCCCCGGACAACCACCGCGTGCTCTGCGCCGCCCCCAGCTACCTGGCGCGGCATGGCGAACCGCGCCATCTGGAACAGCTCACCCAACACAATTGCCTGCTGTATATGCTCGGCAGCCGGGTGCATGACCATTGGGGTTTCAACGATGGCAAGCGCGACGTCAGCCTGACCGTGACCGGCGACCGATTCAGCGACGACGCCGATGTGGTGCGGCGCTGGGCGGTGGCCGGGGTGGGTATCGCCTACAAGTCCTGGCTGGATGTCAGCTCTGATGTGCTGGCCGGGCGCCTGCGCCTGATCCTGCCGGAGCTGCGGGGCGAGCGCACGCCGCTCAACCTGCTGTGCGCCCATCGCGCGCAACTGAGCAAGCCGATCAATCTTCTGCGGGAAATGCTCGTTGCTCGTTGTGCGACATTGACTGCGCAGTTGCCGGAGCGGTCCGCCCCTACACCCTAACTCCGGGAATATCGGGAAATTTCCTTCAGCCTCTGTCCTTGGTTGCGCTGTAAGACGGCACGGAACCCGGCGTTTTCACGCTTATACTTTTCCGCGAACTGCAGCAGACGAATGATTCAACAGGGAGTGAATGAGCACATGGAACAGGCACCTTGCATCAGTCAGATCGCCAACCTGCTGGCCGACCCGAAACGCACCGCGATGGTCTGGGCGTTGATGGACGGCTCGGCTAAACCTTGCGATGAATTGGCTACGTTGGCGGGGCTGTCGTCGGCCTCGGCGAATGCTCATCTGACACGTTTGACGGCCGGCGGGCTGTTGCGCGTCGAGGCCCGTAGCGGCAAACGCTTTTTCCGTATGGCCGCCGCCGACGTGGGCGCCGCCGTGGATGCCCTGGCCTGCACCACCATGGCCAGCGTTGCACGCAGTACGCCCACCCATTCCCAGTCACTGATTGCGCCTCTCGCTTTGCGGCGGGCCAGGCTCTGCCATGGCCACCTGGGCGGCGAACTGGCGGCGGGTTTGTATCAACGGATGATGGCAGCAGGGTGGATCGAACGTGCGGAGCAGCGCACTGAAGTGACACCGCTGGGGGCGCGCAAACTCGCTGCGCTGGGGATTTTTACCCAGGCACTGGTTCAGCCGGTCGTGTGTGATTGTTTTGATTGGAGCGAACAGCAGCCGCACCTGGGCGGTGCGTTGGGGGTCGCGCTATTGCAACTGTGTTTGCAGTCGAACTGGGTCAGTGTGATCAATGAGTCTCAGGTGCTGCAGGTCAGTGAAGCCGGGCAAATGGAAATTGCCCGGCTCGCCAGACCGGTCGTTGGTTAAGGCTTGACCAACCGTGCATCCAGGCTGTTTTGCGCCAGGCGCTTGGCCTGATCCTGGGTCATGCCCAGGGAGGTGTACAGCGCATGGAAGTTCTCGGTGACATAACCGCCGAAGTACGCCGGGTCATCCGAGTTCACCGTGACCTTCACCCCACGCTCAAGCATGTCGAGGATGTTGTGCTGGGACATGTCGTCAAACACGCAGAGCTTGGTGTTGGACAGCGGGCACACCGTCAGCGGGATCTGCTCGTCGATGATCCGCTGCATCAGGCGTTCGTCTTCAATGGCGCGTACACCATGGTCGATACGCTGGATTTTCAGCAGGTCGATGGCTTCCCAGATGTACTCCGGCGGGCCTTCTTCGCCGGCGTGGGCGACGGTCAGGAAACCTTCGTGACGGGCACGGTCGAACACGCGCTGGAACTTGCTCGGCGGGTGACCCATTTCCGAACTGTCCAAGCCCACGGCAACAAACGCATCACGGAATGGCAGCGCCTGGTCGAGGGTTTTTTCGGCTTCTTCTTCGCTCAGGTGGCGCAGGAAGCTGAGGATCAAACCACTGGTGATACCCAGTTGCTGCTCGCCGTCTTTCAACGCGGCGGCGATGCCATTGAGCACCACTTCGAACGGCACGCCACGGTCGGTGTGGGTCTGCGGGTCGAAGAACGGCTCGGTGTGGATCACGTTCTGCGCCTTGCAGCGCAGCAGGTAGGCCCAGGTCAGGTCGTAGAAGTCCTGGGAGGTGCGCAATACATCGGCGCCTTTGTAGTAGAGGTCGAGAAACTCTTGCAGGTTGTTGAAGGCGTAGGCCTTGCGCAGGGTTTCGACGTCGTTCCACGGCAGCGCGATTTTGTTGCGTTCGGCCAGGGCGAACAGCAGCTCAGGCTCCAGCGAGCCTTCCAGGTGCAGGTGCAATTCAGCCTTGGGCAGGGCGTTGAGCCAATCGTACATTTATAAATTCTCATCAGGTGCAATGGCGGCATTCTACAGGCGCACGCCGAAATAATCGGCAAAACCTGACCAAGCGGTGAGCATCCGCGAACGTCGTGCAAGCGATGCGTGAACTAAGGTGTAACGAAACGTTAGCGGCGCGGTGCAGTCTGTACCCCATCAATGACGGATTCGCCGCGTTCAAAAGGCCTGCAATGCTCACATCTATCAAGCAAGAAAAATTCATGCTGTTGGCGCTGATTGCCGCCATCGCCGCATACCCGCTGGAGCACTGGATGCTGCACAGCGGGCAGATGGTGGCGCTGCTCGGCGGCATAGCGCTGATCGGTTTTATCGTCGTAGCCTCGATGCGCGTGGCGCATCACGCCGAGCAACTGGCGGAAAAGGTTGGCGATCCCTACGGCACCATGATCCTGACCCTTGCCGCCGTGTTGGTGGAAGTGGTGATCCTGGCGATCATGATGAGTAACGAGCCGTCGCCGACCCTGGTGCGCGACACCATTTATTCGGCAGTGATGCTCGACATCAACGGCATCCTCGGCCTGGCGGCGCTGATGGGCGGGATCAAACATGGCGAGCAGTCCTATAACGACGATTCCGCGCGGACCTACAGTGTGATGATCCTTACCGCCATGGGTGTGTCGATGGTGGTGCCGGAATTTATCCCCGAAGCCGACTGGAAAATTTACTCGGCCTTCACCATTGGCGCGATGGTGGTGCTGTACACGTTGTTCCTGCGGATGCAGGTGGGGCCTCACAGTTATTTCTTCAGCTACAGCTACCCGGAAAAACGCCGCAAGAAACAGCCGGAAGAAGAGTCGCCGCCGATTAACCTGGCGTTCTCTGTCGGGACTTTGGTGTTTGGCGTGATCGTGATTGGTGCGTTGGCCGAGGTGATGTCCAAGACCCTCGACCTGGGCCTGGAAGGAACCGGTGCTCCGCCGGTGATCACGGCGATCATCGTGGCCGCGATTTCCGCTGCGCCGGAGATTTTGACCGCGTTGCGCGCAGCACTGGCTAACCGCATGCAGTCGGTGGTGAACATCGCGCTGGGTGCGTCGCTGTCGACAGTGATCCTGACGGTGCCGGTGATGGAAGCCATGGCTCTGTACACCGGCCAGCCGTTTCAGATGGCGATGACGCCGGTGCAGACGGTGATGGTGTTTATCACGCTGATTGTCAGTGCGATCAACCTCAACGATGGCGAAACCAACGCCATCGAAGGGATGACCCATTTTGTGTTGTTTGCGACGTTTATCATGTTGTCGCTGTTGGGGTTGTAACCGATCCTCAAAACACCGCAGAAATAATTGTGGGAACCGGGCTTGTGTGGGAGCGGGCTTGCTCGCGAATACGGAGTGTCAGTCGCCAGATATATTGACTGACCCAACGCTTTCGCGAGCCAGCCCGCTCCCACATTTTGAGGGTGTTTCTTCAGTTAAGTCCGGTTGATCAGTTCCCGTGCCGCCTGGCTGTGATCGGCAATCAAGCCTTTCAGGTCCAGGCCCTCAACCTGCCCGTCGATCACCCGCCATTTGCCGCCGACCATCACCCGGTCCGCCCGGTCGGCGCCGCACAGCAGCAGTGCCGAAATCGGGTCATGGCTGCCGGAAAAGCGCAGCTCATCCAGTTTGAACAACGCCAGGTCCGCCTGTTTGCCTACGGCCAGTTCGCCGATATCGCTGCGGCCGAGTAACTGTGCCGAGCCTTTCGTCGCCCAACCCAGCACCAGCTCCGGGGTGATCTTCTCCGCCCCGTAACGCAGCCGCTGGATGTACAAAGCCTGACGCGTTTCCAGGATCATGTTCGACGCATCATTGGACGCCGATCCGTCCACGCCCAGGCCAATCGGTGCGCCGGCGGCGAGCAGGTCGAGGGTCGGGCAAATCCCGGATGCCAGGCGCATGTTGGAACTCGGGCAATGGCAGATCCCCGTTCCGGCCGCACCGAGGCGTGCGATTTCTTCCGGGTTGAAGTGAATCCCATGGGCCAGCCACGTACGCGGGCCGAGCCAGCCGACGCTGTCGAGGTAATCCACAGTGCGCAGGCCGAAACGCTGCAGGCAGAAGTCTTCTTCGTCGAGGGTTTCTGCAAGGTGCGTGTGCAGGCGCACGTCGAGGTTGTTGGCCAGTTCGGCGCTGGCTTCCATGATTTCCGGGGTGACGGAAAACGGCGAGCAGGGCGCCAGGGCGATCTGGATTTGCGCGCCGTCGCCGCGCTCGTGGTACTGGCGGATCAGACGGCGGCTGTCTTCCAGAATCACTTCGCCCTGTTGCACGGTTTGCTGCGGTGGCAGCCCGCCGTCGGCCTCGCCCAGGCTCATTGAGCCGCGGGTGAGCATGGCGCGCATGCCCAGTTCACGCACGCTGTCGACTTGTACGTCGATCGCATGTTCCAGGCCTTCCGGGAACAGGTAGTGGTGATCCGCTGCGGTGGTGCAGCCTGAGAGCAGCAATTCCGCGAGGGCGACTTTAGACGCGAGGGCGAGTTTTTCCGGGGTCAGTCGCGCCCAGACCGGATACAGGGTCTTCAGCCACGGGAATAACGGCTGGTTAACCACCGGCGCCCAGGCGCGGGTCAGGGTTTGATAGAAGTGATGGTGGGTGTTGATCAGCCCCGGAAGGACGACATGCTCACGGGCATCGAAGACTTGTCCGCAGGGCACGGCGGGCTCTTGTCCCCAGCCCAGCACTTCGGTGATCACACCGTCTTGCAGCACCAGGCCACCACGGGCGTCGAGGCCATTGGCAGTGAAAATCGCGAGGGGGTTTTTTAACCAGATACGGGTCGCAGGCATTGGCCGGCTCCTCTGAATGATGGGTTCAGGTTTGCCAGCTCAGTGTTGCCCTGTCTGCTGATCCAGGGTCGCCGGGAAGGGCGAGGTGCGCAGTGTACGGGTGGATCGTTATCGACGGCAATCGGCCGATAACGATCGCGGTTTTTTACCAGGCGATGGTCTCGCCTTTGTAGTCCACAAAGTGATGGCCACCCTTACCACTGTAGGCATTCACCTGGTCGATCAGGCCGCGCACGCTGGTGGGCACGTCGATGTGTGCGTTTTCGCCGCCCATGTCGGTTTTCACCCAGCCCGGGTGCAACGACAGCACGGTCAGTTTTTGATCACCCAACTGGGTAACGAAACTGTTGGTCATGGAGTTGAGGGCGGCCTTGCTGGCTTTGTACAAGGCCAGGTCCGAGCCGTCGGGGATGGTCACGCTGCCCAGGATCGAACTCATGAAGGCCAGCACGCCAGTATCCGGGCGGATCTGCCCGACAAAACGCTGGGCCAGGTTGATCGGCGCCACTGCGTTGGTGAAGAACAGTTGGCCGACTTCGGCCAGGGTGGCGTGGCCCGGTTCCTGATTGGCCGGGCCTTTGACGCCGGCGTTGACGAACAGCAGGTCGAAGGTTTTTGCCTTGAGGCGCTGGCTCAGGGCGATCACGGCCTGTTGGTCATCCATGTCGAGCTTTTCGATCTGCACCGGGCCCAGGGCCTTCAAGGCATCGGCCTTTTGCGGATCGCGCACGGTGGCGGTCACGTCCCAGCCGTCCGCCAGCAGTTGCTTGGCCAGGCCAAGGCCCAGGCCCCGGGAGGCGCCGATAATCAGTGCGGTTTTTGAAGTGGACATGAATGGCTTCCTTTGACGGTGGAGGTTCACGGGTTCAGTGGACAACGCTGGCCGAGCCTTTGCTGCAACTCCTGGCGCAGTTGGTCGAGTTCGGCGATGCGGGTTTCGATCAGGTTGAGCTTGTCTTGCAACAGTTGAGTGACGGCGCTGTCGGGATCTGGAGCTTGCCATAGTGCGCCGACGCTGTTGCCGATTTCAGCCAGGCTGAAGCCCAGGCGCTGGGCGGTCTTGATGTACAGCACCAACTGCACCATGTCGGCGGGATAGTCGCGGTAGCCGTTGGCACTGCGTTGTGCGGCAATCAACCCGCGTTGCTCGTAGAAGCGCAGGGTGTCGCGGCTGACCTGGCTGGCCTGGGCTAATTCGCCGATACGCATGCGGAGGGCTCGAAGGGGCTTGACCCTGGAGCATACTCCAGGCTTTAGCGTGCTGGCTTCTTGAATTGAAGGAGCTTGCTGCTATGTGGACTGCACACCAATACCGTCAACTGGTTCGGGCCAGCGGTTGGTACGATTTGATCGTCACCGCGGCGCTGGTCACCCCCTGGACCTTTGTTCTGCTGCATAACGCTTTGGTGGCGTTGAATCTGCCCGGCGAACTGCCGCCGTTCGCGCCTGTGCATATGTTGATGGCCAACCTGATGGGCTCGATTGTGTGCGTGTGGTCGGTGCTGCGAATCCGTGATCCCCAAGCGATATTCGGCCGCTATGACGCCGCCGGCCGGGTGTTATTTGCGACTTGGCAGATTTACGCGCTGGCCCACGGCGCAAGTCTAGTGTTGGTGGTTGTCGTGGTGTTTGAAGTGCTGTGGGCGGTGGCGCAGTTGATGCCGGTGCGCCGGGCAGCAAATTGATCAAAAAACGCTCAGTTGCGCCGGGGCGTTGCGGGCTCTGCTGCCGGCTCACTCTTGCACGGGTTATCCACAGGTTGCTCCACAGTAATTGTGCGCAAGCGTGATCGGTGGATATAAGCGCTGCGACCCTTTGTTCTAAAGGACATAACCCGCCTAACTGACTGTTTTTGAGCTGGATTAATACGTTAGTGCAGCGGGCTGAGCAAAAACTGAACAACCGCCTGAAAGCCTTGTGACAGAAGGGTTACAGGCGAGTGTGCTCAGGTTATCCACAGGCAGGTGCACAGTAGATGTGGGCAGTTTCAGCGCTCCAGCAGAATGCGCCCGCGGCTCAGGTCGGCGAGCTGGGTTTGCAGGGTGTCGATATGGGCTTCGCCGAGGGCCAGTTGCAGGTCGACGCCATTGGCGGTGAAGACTTCTTCAACCACCAGCCCGCCCAGTTCGGCCACTCGCAGTTTCACCAACTGCAGCTCGGCAAAACCACAGGAGCAACTCAGCGGCACACGTTTGATCAACTCGACGCGTTCGGCGGCTTGCAGGCATTTGTTGGCGCCGCCGCCATAGGCCCGGGCCAGGCCGCCGGTGCCCAGTTGGATGCCGCCGTACCAACGGATCACCAGCACTACGACTTGGTCGCAATCCTGCGCTTCGATCGCGGCCAGGATCGGGCGCCCGGCCGTGCCGCCGGGCTCGCCGTCATCGTTACTGCGGTATTGATCGCCGAGTTTCCAGGCCCAGCAGTTGTGCGTAGCGTTCAGGTCGCTGTGCTGGTCGATGAAGGCCTGGGCGTCCTGGGGGCTGCTGATGGGGGCGGCGAGGGTAATGAAGCGGCTTTTGCGAATTTCTTCGCGAAACTCGCAAAAGCCGGTAAGCGTGAAAGGCATGGGTAACTTCGTTTAGAGGGCCGGCTTGATGCCACAGCCTTTGAGAATGATCTGGATAAGGTTGGTGCCGGCGTCTTCCATGTCCTGCTTGGTCAGCTTGGTGCGACCGGTCACCCGGCAGATCTGCGTGGCGAAGTCGGCATAATGCTGGGTGCTGCCCCACAGCAGGAAGATCAGGTGCACGGGGTCGATGGGGTCCATCTTGCCGGCGTCGATCCAGGCCTGGAACACCGCCGCACGACCGCTGAACCAGGCGCGGTAGTCCTGGCTGAAATATTCGGTCAGGCATTCGCCGCCACTGATGATCTCCATCGCAAAGATCCGCGAGGCTTGTGGCTGGCGCCGGGAGAATTCCATCTTGGTGCGGATGTAGCGGGTCAGGGCCGCGGCCGGGTCATCCTCGGCGGTCAGGGTGTTGAAGGTGCTGTCCCAGAGTTCGAGGATGTTGCTGAGCACGGCAATGTACAGGCCCAGCTTGTTGGTGAAGTAGTAGTGCAAGTTGGCTTTCGGCAACCCGGCACTCGCCGCGATGGTGTTCATGCTGGTGCCTTTGTAGCCATGACGGGCGAACTCGTCTTCGGCGGCCTGCAGAATCGCTTGTTCGTTCTTTTGCCGAATGCGGCTTGCAGGTTTTCCGGCGTGGTTGCTGTGGGCAGGAACTTCGAGGCTCATGGAGGTTTCCGTGCAGATCGATGAATACGACGTGTGCACAGATAACCCACCCTCAAGCCCCAGACAAGTCCCGATACGATAAAACCATCAAAGCGGCTCCAGAGTGTCGCTTTCCAGGGCCTGGTTTGCGGCATTCGCGGTGGCCTTGGGTTCGGGCAACAACAGGCACAACACAATGGCGGTCAGGCCGCCGCTGGTGATGGCGGAGTCGAACAGGTTTTGCACCAGCGTTGGCATCAGGTGCAGCAGGTTTGGCTGGGCGGCGATCCCCAGGCCGACGCCGAACGAGGTGGCGATGATCAGCATGCTGCGTCGGTCCAGCGGTGCCTGGGCGAGGATGCGCACCCCGGCGGCGGCGACGCTGCCGAACATCACCAGGGTTGCCCCGCCGAGTACCGGTTTGGGGATTTGTTGCAGCACCGCGCCAATCAGCGGAAACAGCCCGAGACAAAACAGCACGACGCCGATGTACAGGCCAACGTAACGGCTGGCGACGCCGGTCAGTTGGATCACGCCGTTGTTCTGGGCGAAGGTCGTGTTGGGAAAGGCGCTGAAGGTAGCGGCGATCATGCAACTGATACCGTCCCCCAGCACGCCGCCCTTGAGCCTGCTTATATAGGAAGGGCCGCTGATGGGTTGGCGGGCGATCATGCAATTGGCGGTGAGGTCGCCGACGGTTTCGATGGTGCTGATCAGATAAATCAGCGCCACCGGTAGGAAAGCGCTCCAGTCGAAGTTGAAACCGAAATGGAACGGTGTAGGCAGGCTAATCAATGGCAGGTCAGGCAGGGCCTGCGGCACCAGTTTGCCGCTGAACCAGGCGGCGAGGCTGCCCAAAGCCAGGCCGATGATGATGGCGCTGAGGCGTACCCATGGGGTGTTCGAGCGGTTGAGCAGGATGATGGTCATTACCACGAACACACCGAGTGCCAGGTTGGTCGGGGCGCCGAAGTCCGGGGCGTTGAAGCCGCCGCCCAAGTCGGTGATGCCGACCTTGATCAGGCTGATGCCAATCAGGGTGATGACAATGCCGGTGACCAAGGGCGTGATCACTCTTCTCAGTTGGCCGATAAAGCGGCTCAACACCACCTGCACTGCCGCGCCGAAGAAGCACACGCCAAAGATCATCGCCAGGATGTCTTCCGGGCTTCCGCCGCGTTGTTTGACCAGGAAACCTGCCGACAACACCGCACCGAGAAACGCGAAGCTGGTGCCTTGCAGGCAGATCATCCCGGCGCCAATCCCAAATGGCCTACGCGCCTGGATGAATGTGCCTACACCAGAAACCATCAACGCCATGCTGATCAGGTAGGGCAGGTGGGCGGTGAGACCGAGGGTGGAACCGATGATCAGCGGTGGAGTAATGATGCCGACAAAGGCGGCTAATACATGCTGCAACGCGGCAAGCAATGCAGGCAAAGGTTTGGGCCGATCGTTGAGGCCGTAGATCAGGTCGCTGGGGTTTTCGGATTCTGGCGGCATGGTGGGGAGCTCATGGCTGATGGTTCGAGATCCCCTTGCCTTGCAAAAAGCTGTCCAGTTGCTCAGGTTTTTCTGTAAGGCCCGTGTTAGCGCGTTGCGGCCAGACTTTCGAGAAAACTTTCCAGCACCAAATGAGGGCGACGGCCCTTGCGCGTGACCGAAGCGAGGCTCAAATCGTAAAAACGTGTAGCCGGTTTCAGCGCACGCAGTCGGCCTTGTTGTACCCACAGGCTGGCGTAGTGGTCGGGCAGGTAGCCGATGTAGCGGCCGGTCAGGATCAGGAAGGCCATGCCTTCGCGGTCCGAGGCGCTGGCGGTGCAATTGAGTGCCTGGTAGTGCGCCTGGATATCGGCGGGCAGGCGGAAGGTCGGGGCGATGGCGTCCTGGCTGTTGATGCGTTCGTCGTCCAGTTGCTTGTCGTCGGCGTAAAACAGCGGGTGGCCGACTGCGCAGTAGAGCAGCGAGCGTTCGCTGTACAGCGGCTGGTATTCAAGCCCCGACAGGGCGCTGGCCTGGGGGACTACGCCGACGTGCAGGCGACCGTCGAGCACCCCTTGTTCGACTTCATTGGGGGCGATCATGCGGATCTGGATCTGTACGTCCGGGCCGCGCTCCTTCAACTGTGCCAAGGCGTGGGTGATGCGCATGTGGGGCAGGGTGACCAGATTGTCGGTCAGGCCGATGATCAGTTCGCCACGCAAGTGTTGGTGCAGGCCGTTGACCTCGGTGCGGAAACTTTCCAGGGCGCTGAGCAGTTGCAACGCCGACTGGTATACCTCGCGTCCTTCTTCGGTCAGGGAAAAACCCGCACGCCCGCGTTGGCACAAGCGTAGGCCAAGGCGCTGTTCAAGATCACTCATTTGCTGGCTGATGGCCGAGCGACCAATCCCCAGAACGGTTTCCGCCGCCGAGAAGCCACCGCACTCCACCACGCTGCGAAAGATGCGCAACAGGCGGATATCGAAGTCGCTGACTTGGGCCAGAGGGTCGGGTCGACGGCTGCTCATAGTTTAGTGAAGGCCTGACTGAAGGTTAGAAGAGTTGGGTTTCACAGACTTTATCCCCGTGGCAATTTAGCTGCAACAACGCTTTTCAAATCCCGACGCTGCCTTATGCCTTGCGAGGTTTTGCTCATGAACATGCCCGAAAACGCTCCGTCCACCCTGGCCAGCCAACTGAAGCTGGACGCGCACTGGATGCCGTACACCGCCAACCGCAACTTCCATCGTGACCCGCGCCTGATTGTGGCGGCCGAAGGCAGCTGGTTGACCGATGACAAGGGGCGCAAGGTGTATGACTCGCTGTCGGGTCTGTGGACCTGCGGCGCCGGGCACACTCGCAAGGAAATCCAGGAAGCGGTCTCCAAGCAGTTGGGGACGTTGGACTACTCGCCGGGCTTCCAATACGGTCATCCGTTGTCGTTCCAACTGGCAGAAAAGATTACCGACCTTACCCCGGGCAACCTGAACCACGTGTTCTTCACCGACTCCGGCTCCGAGTGTGCCGATACCGCCGTGAAGATGGTGCGTGCGTACTGGCGCCTGAAGGGCCAGGCGACCAAGACCAAGATGATCGGCCGTGCCCGTGGTTATCACGGTGTGAACATCGCCGGTACCAGCCTGGGCGGCGTGAACGGCAACCGTAAGATTTTTGGTCAGGGCCTGATGGATGTTGACCATCTGCCTCACACCCTGTTGGCGAGCAATGCGTTCTCCCGTGGCATGCCGGAGTTGGGCGGTATTGCCTTGGCGGATGAGCTGCTCAAGCTGATCGAGTTGCACGATGCGTCGAACATCGCCGCGGTATTTGTTGAACCGATGGCGGGTTCCGCTGGCGTGCTGGTTCCGCCGCAGGGTTACCTGAAGCGTCTGCGCGAGATCTGCGATCAACACAACATCCTGTTGGTGTTCGACGAAGTGATCACCGGCTTCGGTCGTACCGGTTCGATGTTTGGTGCCGACAGTTTCGGTGTGACCCCGGACCTGATGTGCATTGCCAAGCAAGTCACCAACGGCGCGATCCCGATGGGCGCTGTGATTGCCAGCACCGAGATTTATCAGACGTTCATGAATCAGGCGACGCCTGAGTACGCGGTGGAATTCCCACACGGCTACACCTACTCGGCTCACCCGGTGGCGTGCGCGGCCGGCCTGGCGGCACTCGACCTGCTGCAGAAGGAAAACCTGGTGCAGAGCGTGGCCGAAGTCGCACCGCATTTCGAAAATGCATTGCACGGCCTGAAGGGCAGCAAGAACGTGATCGACATTCGTAACTACGGCCTGGCCGGTGCGATCCAGATTGCGCCGCGTGACGGTGATGCGATTGTGCGTCCATTCGAGGCCGGCATGGCCTTGTGGAAAGCCGGCTTCTACGTGCGCTTTGGCGGCGACACCTTGCAGTTCGGGCCAACCTTCAACAGCAAGCCGCAGGACCTGGATCGCTTGTTCGATGCGGTCGGCGAAGTGCTGAACAAGATCGACTGATTTCTCCTTCTATATAGAACAACTTTTCAGGAGCCCTGCATGAGCCTCATCCAGCATTTGATCAACGGCCAACTGGTGACCGAGAACGGTCGCACGGCTGACGTGTACAACCCGTCGACTGGCCAGGTGATTCACCAGGTGCCATTGGCCAGCCGCGAAACCATTCAAACTGCCATCGACTCGGCCAAGGCTGCGTTCCCGGCCTGGCGCAACACGCCACCGGCCAAGCGTGCCCAGGTGATGTTCCGTTTCAAGCAGTTGCTGGAGCAGAACGAAGCGCGCATCTCCCAGTTGATCAGCGAAGAGCATGGCAAGACTCTGGAGGATGCGGCGGGCGAACTGAAGCGCGGGATCGAGAACGTGGAGTACGCATGCTCGGCGCCGGAGATCCTCAAGGGTGAGTACAGCCGTAACGTTGGCCCGAACATTGACGCATGGTCTGACTTCCAGCCGTTGGGTGTGGTGGCCGGTATCACGCCGTTCAACTTTCCGGCGATGGTGCCGTTGTGGATGTATCCGCTGGCGATCGTCTGCGGTAACTGCTTCATCCTCAAGCCGTCGGAGCGTGATCCAAGCTCGACGCTGCTGATTGCACAACTGTTGCAGGAAGCGGGCTTGCCTAAAGGCGTGCTGAGTGTGGTACACGGCGACAAAGGCGCGGTGGATGCGCTGATTGAAGCGCCGGAAGTCAAAGCATTGAGCTTTGTGGGTTCGACACCGATTGCCGAGTACATCTATTCCGAAGCGACCAAGCGCGGCAAGCGTGTGCAGGCGTTGGGCGGGGCGAAGAACCATGCGGTGCTGATGCCGGATGCGGATCTGGACAACGCGGTCAGTGCCTTGATGGGCGCGGCGTATGGTTCGTGCGGTGAGCGTTGCATGGCGATCTCTGTTGCCGTGTGTGTTGGCGACCAGGTAGCGGATGCGTTGATTGCCAAGTTGGTGCCGCAGATCAAGGCGCTGAAGATCGGTGCGGGCACTACCTGTGGCTTGGACATGGGGCCGCTGGTTTCCGGTCAGGCGCGGGATAAGGTCAGCGGCTATATAGAAGACGGCGTTTCTTCGGGGGCCGAACTGGTAGTCGATGGTCGTGGCTTGAGTGTTGCCGGTCATGAAGACGGCTTCTTCCTGGGTGGCTGCCTGTTTGATCGCGTGACGCCTGAGATGCGCATCTATAAAGAAGAAATCTTCGGGCCGGTGTTGTGCGTTGTTCGGGTGAATAGCCTGGAAGCGGCCATGCAGCTGATCAACGATCACGAGTACGGCAACGGTACCTGCATCTTCACCCGTGACGGTGAAGCTGCGCGGTTGTTCTGTGACGAGATTGAAGTAGGCATGGTTGGCGTCAACGTGCCGCTGCCAGTGCCGGTGGCGTATCACAGCTTTGGTGGCTGGAAGCGTTCGCTGTTTGGCGACTTGCATGCTTATGGGCCGGATGGGGTGCGTTTCTACACCCGTCGCAAGGCGATTACCCAGCGCTGGCCGCAACGGGCCAGTCATGAAGCGTCGCAGTTTGCCTTTCCTAGTTTGTAGGTTCGGTAAGTAGAAGGCCGGCCCCTTGGGGCCGGCCTTTGCTTTTCAGGGCTTTTTTGACCGATATGGCAGTATTGTGAAAAAAGGTGTTGACGGCAGATTCTGGAAGTCTATAATTCGCCCCACTTCCGGCGCAGTCGAAACGGAAAACTCCTTGGTAAACAAAGAGTTATGTAGGTTTCGACAGCGAGCTGCTTCAGATCATCGAAGCCCAGAAGGAGTTAGTAAGGC
>NZ_JAXCIS010000127.1:0-60527 GCF_034044025.1 Pseudomonas sp. SED1 | reverse complement strand
TTCTTCAGTTAGCCGATGGTCATCAGGCTGGCGTTACCACCCGCCGCAGCGGTGTTGACGCTCAACGCCCGCTCGATCACCAGACGCTCCAGGGCAATCCCGGTTTCGCCCGAAGACAAACCGTGAACCCCGACAATCGCCCCGCCACGCTTGGCCACTTGCTGGCAAACCCCGCGCAGTTGGTCGGAATCGCCGTGATGCAGTACGGCATCAAATACGGTTTCATCCTTGGTCCAGTCAGCTACCAGCTTGATCTTCGCCTGAAGCTCCTTCGGCAAGCGTGCGAACACGGCCTTGGTCAATTCAGTTTCCGGCCATACCGCCGAGCCGCCGACTGCCAGTACCGCCGCCAGTTGCGTCAGCAGGTCGCCTTCCACTTCCGCCAGGCACAACACGTGCTCGCGGGGCAGGATGGCGTAGCTGTTGCGCTCGCCGGTCGGGCCGGCCAGTTGGCGGGTGATACCGCTTTGGGATTGCGCGGCGAACTGCACGCACAGGGCGCTCAAGTCGCTGAGCTTGTTGCTGTCGGCCCAGGCTTGCAGTGCCGTCAGCGGCTTGCTCATGGCATCCCGCAGGCGAACATCCGGTGCTGTCACGGCATCACCGCGAACGAAGGATTGCTCGATGGCATCCGTAGGACGTGTCGACAGCAGACGGTACAGGTACAGCGGACCGCCGGCTTTAGGGCCGGTACCCGACAAACCTTCGCCGCCGAACGGCTGCACGCCGACCACGGCACCCACAATGTTGCGGTTAACGTAGACGTTACCGGCATGGACGTTGTCGATCACCTTGGCGATGGTCTCGTCGATGCGAGTGTGCACGCCCAGAGTCAGGCCGTAGCCGGAGGCATTGATCTGGCCGATAAGCTGGTCGATCTCTTTGCGCTTGTAGCGCACCACGTGCAGCACCGGGCCGAAGATTTCCCGTTGCAGTTCGTCGAAGCTTTCCAGTTCGATCAGGGTCGGCATCACGAACGTGCCGCGCTTGACCTCTTCGCTATCGGCAATCGCGACCTGGTAAACGTTGCGGCCTTTGTCGCGCATGGCCTGGATGTGTTTCTCGATACCGGCTTTGGCTTCGGCGTCGATCACCGGGCCAATGTCCACCGACAGGCGCTCCGGGTTGCCGAGGCGGCATTCAGCCATGGCACCTTTAAGCATTTCGATGACGCGATCAGCGGAATCTTCCTGCAAGCACAGAACGCGCAGGGCCGAGCAGCGTTGGCCGGCACTGTCGAAGGCCGAGGACACCACGTCGATCACCACTTGTTCGGTGAGTGCCGAGGAATCGACGATCATCGCGTTCTGGCCACCAGTTTCGGCGATCAGCGGAATCGGACGACCCTGTGCATCCAGGCGGCCGGCGACGTTGCGTTGGAGCAGACGCGCGACTTCGGTGGAGCCGGTGAACATCACGCCCTTGACGCGATCATCACCCACCAGGCGGGCACCGACGGTTTCGCCCTGGCCCGGCAGCAGTTGCAGCACGCCTTCCGGAATCCCGGCTTCCAGCAGCAGGCGCACGGCTTGTGCGGCAACCAATGGTGTTTGCTCGGCAGGCTTGGCCAGCACCGGGTTACCGGCGGCCAGTGCAGCAGCGACCTGGCCACTGAAGATCGCCAGCGGGAAGTTCCACGGGCTGATGCACACCACTGGGCCCAGGGGCCGGTGGGCGTCATTGGTGAAATCGTTACGGGCCTGCACTGCGTAGTAGCGCAGGAAGTCCACGGCTTCACGCACTTCGGCGATGGCGTTGGCGAAGGTTTTTCCGGCTTCGCGGGCCAGCAGGCCCATCAGTGGCTGGATCTCGCCTTCCATCAGGTCGGCGGCACGTTCCAGGATCGCGGCGCGTTCGGCGGGCGGGGTGGCCTGCCAGATTGGCGCAGCGTTCAGGGCACACTGGATCGCGTTATCGACATCTTCGACAGTCGCTTCCTGCACATGGCCGACCACGTCACGCAGATCCGACGGGTTCAACACCGGTGCAGCCGCTTCGTTGCTGGAAGCGCAACCGAGCATCGGCGCGGCTTTCCAGTTGTTGTGCGCGGTGGCCAGCAAGGCGCAGGACAGCGACGCCAAACGGTGTTCGTTGGCCAGGTCGATACCGGCGGAGTTGGCGCGCTCGGCACCGTACAGGTCGCGGGGCAGCGGGATACGCGGGTGCGGCAGGCCGAAGCCGCCTTCCTGCGTCGCCATCTGCTCGATGCTGGCCACTGGATCGGCCACCAGCTCCTGGATCGAGATGGATTGGTCAGCAATCCGGTTGACGAACGAAGTGTTGGCGCCGTTTTCCAGCAGGCGACGCACCAGGTAAGCCAGCAATGTTTCGTGAGTACCGACCGGTGCGTACACGCGGCACGGACGGTTCAGCTTGCCTTCGGAGACCTTGCCTACAACCTGCTCGTACAGAGGTTCGCCCATGCCGTGCAGGCATTGGAACTCGTACTGGCCGGGGTAATAGTTCTGACCGGCAATATGGTAAATCGCCGACAAGGTGTGAGCGTTGTGGGTAGCGAACTGCGGGTAGATAACTTCCGGAACCGAGAGCAGTTTGCGTGCACAGGCAATGTAGGAAACGTCGGTGTACACCTTGCGGGTGTAGACCGGATAGCCTTCCAGGCCTTCGACCTGGGCGCGCTTGATTTCGCTGTCCCAGTACGCGCCTTTCACCAGACGGATCATCAGGCGATGGCGGCTGCGGCGTGCCAGGTCGATCACGTAGTCGATCACATACGGGCAACGCTTCTGGTAAGCCTGGATCACGAAGCCGATACCGTTCCAGCCCGTCAGTTGCGGCTCGAAGCACAGGCGTTCCAGCAGGTCGAGCGACAGCTCCAGGCGATCGGCTTCTTCGGCGTCGATGTTCAAACCGATGTCGTATTGCTTGGCCAGCAGGGTCAGCGACAGCAGGCGCGGGTACAGCTCGTCCATCACACGCTCGTATTGCGCACGGCTGTAACGCGGGTGCAGGGCCGAGAGCTTGATGGAAATGCCCGGGCCTTCATAAATCCCACGACCGTGGGACGCTTTGCCGATCGAGTGGATGGCTTGTTCGTACGAGGCCAGGTATTTCTGGGCGTCGTGTTCGGTGAGCGCGGCTTCACCGAGCATGTCGTAGGAGTAGCGGAAGCCCTTGGCTTCGAACTTGCTCGCATTGGCCAAGGCCTCGGCGATGGTTTCGCCGGTGACGAACTGCTCGCCCATCAGGCGCATGGCCATGTCGACGCCCTTGCGGATCATCGGCTCGCCGCTCTTGCCGATGATGCGGCTCAGGGACGACGTCAGGCCGGCTTCGTTATGGGTGGCGACCAGTTTGCCGGTCAGCAGCAGGCCCCAAGTGGCGGCGTTGACGAACAGCGACGGGCTGTTGCCCAAGTGTGGGTGCCAGTTGCCGGTGCTGATTTTGTCGCGGATCAGCGCGTCGCGGGTGCCTTTGTCCGGGATGCGCAACAGCGCTTCGGCGAGGCACATCAGCGCTACACCTTCCTGGGACGACAGGGAGAATTCTTGCAGCAGGCCCTGGACGATGCCTGCACGTCCGCCGGCGCTTTTCTGATTGCGCAGTTTCTCGGCGATCGAAGAGGCGAGCTTGTTGGTGGCTTCGGCCATTGCCGCAGGCAGGCGAGCCTGCTCGATCAGCATCGGCACCACTTCCGGTTCCGGGCGACGGTAAGCGGCGGTGATCGACGCGCGCAGTACCGATTGCGGCAGGATGCTCTCGGCGAACTCCAGGAAGCACTGGTGGGCGTGGTCGGTCTGGACCTCGCCGGCTTCTTCTGCGTCCTTGCTGCCCATGCCGTTGAGCTCGGCCAGGGTTGCACCACCCTCGAGTTTCTCCAGGTAATTGAAAATCGCCTGCTTGATCAGCCAGTGCGGCGTGCGATCAATGGAGGTCGCGGCCGCCTTCAGGCGCTCGCGGGTCGGGTCGTCAAGTTTGACCCCAAGGGTGGTCGTAGCCATCTTTTTATCCTCATGGGTGCCACTACTGCGTGGCATCAGCTGGCGGCAAGATTAGCTTTGCGCCGAGAGAGGTGCAACCGGGTGCAACCCTTTTTATCCATGAAATTTTTGATGCTGATCGGGAAAAATTATCGCCACAGCCGAATCGGCTGCGTCTTGGTACATTTGCTTCTGACTTTGGCTGTGCTTGCTCCGAAAAGGAGCAAAAACACGGTGTTTTCCGGAAAACACATCAAGGTGCAACTTATTCTCAAGAAACTGGTTGCACCTTATTTACTTTGTTGAATAGCATTCGCGCCCAAGGTGCAACCTCTTACCGGCGGTTCATCGGCTGATGGCTTTCCTGGGGAAACGTCAGTCATAAATGCGCGGCGCCAGGCTTCGTCTATCCACTAGCTAGTGGGTGGCCGTCCGGACAGACCGCCGCTACATAAAAACAATGCCAGGGCGTAACTCAATGAGCGTAAGTAATCCTACCCTGATCACCTTTGTGATCTATATCGCTGCCATGGTGCTGATCGGCTTTATGGCCTATCGCTCCACCAATAACCTTTCCGACTACATTCTGGGCGGTCGCAGCCTCGGCAGCGTGGTCACCGCGCTCTCGGCCGGCGCCTCGGACATGAGCGGGTGGTTGCTGATGGGCTTGCCCGGCGCGATTTACATGTCTGGCCTGTCGGAAAGCTGGATCGCCATCGGCCTGATCGTCGGTGCCTACCTTAACTGGCTGTTTGTTGCCGGCCGCCTGCGAGTGCAGACCGAGCACAACGGCGACGCCCTGACCCTGCCGGATTACTTCTCCAGTCGTTTCGAAGATAAAAGCGGCCTGCTGCGGATCATCTCTGCGGTGGTGATCCTGGTGTTCTTCACCATTTACTGCGCTTCCGGCATCGTGGCCGGCGCCCGCCTGTTTGAAAGCACTTTCGGCATGTCCTACGAGACTGCGCTGTGGGCCGGTGCTGCCGCGACGATTGCCTACACCTTCGTCGGTGGTTTCCTAGCGGTGAGCTGGACTGACACCGTACAAGCCACGCTGATGATCTTCGCCCTGTTGCTCACGCCGATCATCGTGCTGCTGGCCACCGGTGGCGTCGACACCACCTTCCTGGCGATCGAAGCGCAGAACCCTGACAACTTCAACATGCTGAAAAACACCACCTTCATCGGCGTCATTTCGCTGATGGGCTGGGGCCTGGGTTACTTCGGCCAGCCGCACATCCTCGCGCGTTTCATGGCGGCGGATTCGGTGAAATCGATTGCCAATGCACGTCGTATCTCCATGACCTGGATGATCCTGTGCCTGGGCGGCACCGTGGCGGTGGGCTTCTTCGGTATCGCCTACTTCTCGGCGCACCCGGAAGTCGCCGGTCCCGTGACAGAGAACCACGAGCGTGTGTTCATCGAACTGGCCAAGCTGCTGTTCAACCCATGGATTGCCGGTGTGCTGCTGTCGGCCATCCTGGCTGCCGTGATGAGCACCCTGAGCTGCCAGTTGCTGGTGTGCTCCAGCGCCCTGACCGAAGACTTCTACAAAACCTTCCTGCGTAAAAACGCCTCCCAGGTTGAGCTGGTGTGGGTCGGTCGCGCCATGGTGCTGCTGGTGGCGCTGATCGCCATCGCCATGGCCGCCAACCCGGAAAACCGCGTACTGGGCCTGGTGAGCTACGCCTGGGCTGGTTTCGGTGCTGCATTCGGTCCTGTGGTGCTGATCTCGGTACTGTGGAAAGGCATGACGCGTAATGGCGCACTGGCCGGCATCCTGGTGGGGGCGATCACCGTGATCGTGTGGAAGCACTTCAACCTGTTGGGCCTGTACGAAATCATCCCGGGCTTCATCTTTGCCAGCCTGGCGATCTACTTCGTGAGCAAGCTGGGCGCTCCGACGGCTGGCATGGTTCAGCGGTTTGACGCGGCCGAGGCGGATTACAACCTCAACAAGTAATCGGCGGGGGCTTGAATGCCCGCTGAACTGAAAACGGCCCGCATCTTTTGGATGACGGGCCGTTTTTTTGCCTTCCAGATCTCGCAGTGGTGTTTTACAGGTTCAGATGATCACTGAAGTAAACAGCTATCCAGCCCGTCATCCCGGTTATGCCAAAAAAGCTCATCCCGCTAAAGATCGCTTTCAGGCCGCGTGGAAAAGCTTGGACTTGCCGTAAGTCAATAGCGCCACGTCTTGCGTTCCATCCTGGCAGCGTAATGGCCACATGGATGACGCATAGTCGGGTCATTTTTCCTCGTAGGGAGTTTCCCCAGAGACGCCGATGGGTAGCTACCAAGCGGCAGTTATCCAATAGGCCTTCCATGAACTCCAGTTTTCGGTAGGCCAGGAATACACCGATAGTGACGGAAGCGATGATTGCAAGGGACGAGCCCATCGCTAGCTGGGTTTTCACTGGAAGATTGAGAAAGTAGTCAATATTCATAAATGGCTTCTCCGATCTCCTCTCCTGCAACTCCACCAAGGCTGCCGAATGCTGCTCCGCTAGCACCGCTCGCGATTAATATGCAGCTCAGCGCGAGCGGGCCAGTGGTGGGGGCCAGTACCGCGACACATAAAGCTGTTCCCAGGTAGCCGCCGATTAATCCTCCTGCCACTCCGCCCGCCAACTTCCCTGCCTCCACATATTTGGCCTTCCTGCACTGCTCTTCTCTCCCCGTCGAGCAAGCCTCCTTGATTTCCAGTGCCGACGCCGTAGTGCTTAGCGCAATCCCCAGTGGCGTTCCATTTTTCAGCAGATTGGCCGTCTTTGATACCCGCGCAAGCGTGTCGGCATACCTGTTGATTTCTCCGGTACGCAGATAGCTTCGGGTGGATATCCCGAGCATTTTTTTGATCGAGCCCTCATTGCGCAAGTTGGTTCCATAGCGCGCAAAGCCGCGCATTTGCGCCTCCAGCTTGGCGAACAGGGTTCGTCTTCGAGCCAGGAAGTCGTCTCGTACGGCGCCGCCACCCTGGCGCAGGGACTGTTTATGCAGTGCATCAATGTCTTCGAGCGTTTTACCAATGTCCTGCAAATGTCGACTCCATGCATCGCCCGCCGTGCCTATCCCGAGCGAAGCGTAGCCCAGCATTTTTTGCAACAGGTCGTAGTTGTGCAGGGCATAGGTATCGCCGCCTTCGGCCATAACACTATGGCGAATATTCCAGGCGGCGCTCATCAGGCGGGATTCTTCCAGGGTGCAGGCCGCCGTGGAGTCATCGCCGATGATCACCAACTGGCCGGGTAGAACAACAGCATTGCGAATGTGTGTGTTAAGTACGTCGAACTTGGTTAGCGCGTGTTTGCCCAGGCGCAACCTTGCCTTGAGCTCGATTGACGTTTGTTGCCTTTCATTGATGAATGCATAGGGCTGAGGCATTGGGGCGTCCTCAGCAATCTTTGCGGGTGTTGGGGTTATTCAACGCAGGATGGTTGTGTGCCATATATGCGGTCCTTTCCGAATGGAGATGGCACCGCAATTTAAGGGCTTGCCTTGTGGCTCGGAGCGTTGAATGTGGGGCGTTTTTATACTTTGGGAAAAGGGCTACAAACTACCGTCAGCTATCTGACAGTAGTTTGTGAAAGGGCATCCACCGATTTCGAATTCGTGGTTTTTCAGTCGTGGTCAGTGTCCGGCTGGTTGAGAAAAATCAGCACACCCAGGATCGCCATATAAAACTTGAACGCAGCTTCCTGGCCGTTCCACTGATGGGATTGCCACATCAGGAACCACTCGCCGCCGATCACCATAAATCCGAAGAACCACACGACAAAACCGAGGGTCAGTCCTACAACTGCGCATTTCTTTGCGCGGTTGAATTCGGTGCCGGTGGCACGACGAGCCCGCCACAAGGCCAGTGCGCCACGCGCCAGCAGCACGGCCGTCAGGGTTTCACCGGCGATGATCAGCCAATACGCACCGTGCCACAGCCATGGGGTGGTGATGGCGCGATACATCGCGGCGTTGCCGGGGAAGGTGGTGTCCATGCTCAGCACATGTTTGACGAAGGCAAAGTTGGAGCCGTAGTCGGTGATGTTGTTGAAGGCGACGAGTGTGGCGAAGGCTGCCAGGGCAAGGGTCAGAACGATTTTTGCGTAGCGGTTGGCCATGTTTTTTTCCATTGTGATGCCGATGAGGTGGGTTGTAACGCTAGCACGCTCATGACGGTGGCTCGACGTTTGAGACATGAAGAATTGGGCACTTGAGATGTAAGGATTTACTGATTTGCCTGCAGCGCACTCAGCTCGGCAAACAGCTGGTGCAGAATCGGCCACCCACTACTCGCAGAGAAACACCGGATGTTCGCTCCTGCCAATCAAAGTGCCTTTACCCTGACCCTCGACGGCGTGCCCAGTGATCTCAAGGTTTTTGAGTTCAAGGGCAACGAAGCCATCAGCGAGCCTTATCGCTTCGACCTTGAACTGGTCAGCGACCAGCCAGACCTCGACCTTGAAAGCCTGCTGCACCGCCAGGCCTTCTTGAGCTTCGATGCTCAGGGGAATGGCATTCACGGCCAAATCTACCGCGTTGCCCAGGGCGATTCCGGCAGGCGCCTGACCCGCTACCAGATCAGCCTGGTGCCACGCCTGGCGTACCTGCAACACAGCAGCCACCAGCGTATTTTCCAGCACCAGAGTGTGCCGCAGATCATCAAGCGGGTGCTGGAAGGGCAGGGCATCCACGGCGATGCTTTCGAATTCAGGTTGGCGGGCGTGTATCCCGAGCGTGAGTACTGCGTGCAGTTTGGTGAAAGCGATTTGGGGTTTATCCAGCGCCTGTGTGCCGAGTTGGGGATTCACTACCATTTCCAGCACAGTCCCGACGGGCACCTCCTGGTATTTGGTGATGACCAGGCGGTGTTCGCGCAGGGTGAGCAGGCGACTGACTATGTGCCTGGCACCGGGATGGTCGCCGATGCACCCGTGATCAAGCGTTTTTCGGTGCGTCTGGAAACCCGCACGACGGGTGTAAACCTGCGCGATTACGACTTTCGCAAGCCGCGACTGCAGCTGGAAAGTGAAGTACTCGGCGAGCAGCTTCCGTCCCTGGAAGATCACGACTATCCCGGCCACTTCACCGATCGGGCCCACGGCAAGCACTTGGCGCAGCGGGCTCTTGAGCGACACCGCGGCGACTATCGACAGGCCCATGGCAGTGGCGATCAACCGTCGTTGGTCAGTGGTCAGCTTTTCAAGATGGCAGCGCACCCCCGCGATGAATGGAATGATCTTTGGCTGGTGACTCGGGTCGCTCACCGCGGCAGTCAGCCTCAAGTACTTGAGGAGTCTATGGGCGATGGGGCGCTCCAGGGATACAGCAACACCTTCGTCGCCACGCCGTGGGACACGGTTTTTCGTCCCGACCTGCCGCCGGCACGTACCCCCCTATCCGGTTATCAGAACGCGGTTGTCACTGGCCCCGTCGACAGTGAAATCCATTGCGACGAATACGGTCGGGTCAAGGTGCAACTGGCCTGGGATCGTGCCGGGGAGCACAACGAACATTCCAGCTGCTGGCTCCGTGTGGCCAGTGGCTGGGCCCATGAACATTACGGCGCGGTGCTGATTCCACGGGTGGGCATGGAAGTGCTGGTGGGCTTCGTCAATGGTGACGCCGACACGCCACTGGTGGTCGGCTGCCTGGCCAATGCGGCGACGCCAGTGCCGCTGGACCTGCCGGCCGACAAGACCCGCAGCATCTTTCGTAGCCAGACCAGCCCCGGCGGCGGTGGCTACAACGAGCTACGCATCGAGGACCGCAAGGGCGCCGAGGAAATCTACCTGCGTGCCCAGCGCAACTGGACCCAACACGTACTCCATGACCAGCACGTACGGGTCGACAATCAGCGCAATGTCATTGTGAAAGGTCTCGATCGTCATGACCTTCAGGGCGAAGAACAGCGCACCACCCACGGCAACCGCCTGACCGAACTCAAGCAGGACGATCACCTGATGATCGCCGGCTCGCAGCAAACGCGTGCCGGCATGACCATTCGAATTGGCGCCGGGCAAAGCATCGTTATCGACGCGGGCGCCAGTGTGACCCTTCAGGCTGGCGGGCACTGGATCAACGTTTCGTCAGACGGGATTTTCAGCAGCACAGAGGTTCAGGTTGGCGGCTCGCCGGCATCGGCGGCAGCGCCGCTGATGGCTGGGCTACAGGAAAAGTTGCTGGCGGTGATACCAGCACCGCTGAGTGCCGTGCAGGTGTTCAGCCTGAAACGCAGTGCGCCCTTTTGTGAAGAGTGCGAGCGCTGCAGGAATGGCGTGTGTGACAGGCCTCTGCACCGCAACGCATCACTGGCCGGAGGTGCGCCATGATTTCTCCAGGGCAATGGTTGGCGTCTGCACCATTGCAGGCGGGTGAGCAGTTGTTTGCGGTGTTGGGTAATGCCAGCGACTGCAAGCCGCTTGAAGCCTGGCGTCGTACCAGTGGTAGCTCGCTCAGTCCAGTTTGGGCGGACAGCGAATATGCGGCATGGGATGAAGTCATGCCCTACGTTGCGGTGGTTGCCGTTGAAAGTGCTTTTCTGAAATGGGCCGACGAATGCGAAGGTACTGATTGGGGATGGTTGGCTGTGTCGTCCTGTCCCGTACAAACCGTCGTCGAGCATCTGCGCAGCCTGACCAAGGTAATGTTGCCGGAAGGGCAGGCGGTGTTCTTTCGCTTCTGGGACGGCGCCTATGTACTGCCTGTTTTGCAGGCACTGGGGCCGCAGGCAAAGGCGTTGCTCCCGGTGTTCAGTCGCTACTGGATCAATGGTCGCCAGCTTGAGGTAGCCGTCACAACGGTGGGAGCGGCAAAGCCAAGCCCGTGGTGGCAAGTGCCGCCGCAGGTTCTCCAGCACTTGAGTGAGCAATCGAGCGTCACGCTGGTGGACAACCTCCTGCAATGGCTGGAAGAACAGCGCCCGGACCTGCACAGTGCCTTTGCGCCGGCGACCTTGAAGCACAAGGTCGCTCACTTCGTGCACCGGCCGGATGTCAGTCATCAGGCGCTGGCTGCCTGGCTGGGCTCAGAGTTGGGTTGAAGCCAAAGACTGCTGCAAGTCCTCGATCAGGTCCTCAATCGCCTCAATGCCGACTGACAGGCGAATCATCTCCGGCTTCACCCCGGCTTTCGCCTGCTCTTGTTCATTCATCTGACGGTGGGTGGTGGACGCCGGATGGCAGGCCAGGGACTTGGCATCGCCGATGTTCACCAGGCGCTTGAAGATTTGCAGTGAGTCATAGAAACGTACGCCAGCCTCATAACCGCCCTTCAGGCCGAAGGACAGAATCGCCGACGGTTTGCCCTGCATGTATTTCTGCGCCAGATGATGGTGTGGGTGATCCGGCAGGCCGGCGTAGCTGACCCACTCCACCAGCTCGTGGTCTTGCAGGAAGTGGGCAATCTTCAAGGCGTTTTCGGTGTGGCGCTCCATGCGCAGGGCCAGGGTTTCCAGGCCTTGCAGCAGCAGGAATGCATTCATCGGCGCCAAGGCCGCGCCGGTGTTGCGCAGGGGCACGGTGCGGGCGCGGGCAATGAACGCCGCGGGGCCGAATTTTTCGGTGTAGACCACGCCGTGATAGGCCGGCTCGGGCTGGTTGAGGCCGGGGAATTTCTCCGGGTATTGAGTCCAGGGAAAGGTGCCGCTGTCGACGATTACACCACCCAGCGAGTTGCCATGGCCGCCGACGTATTTGGTCACCGAGTGCACGACGATATCCGCGCCGAACTGGATCGGCTTGCACAGGATCGGCGTGGCCACGGTGTTGTCCACCATCAGTGGAACACCTCGGGCGTGGGCGACGTTGGCCAGGGCCTCGATGTCGATGATGTTGCCCGCCGGGTTGCCAATGCTTTCGCAATACACCAGCTTGGTGTTGTCATCGATCAGTTCGGCGATGGCTGCGGCAGAGTCGTCACGGGCGAAGCGCACGTCGACGCCGAAACTCGGCAGCAAATGGGCGAACAGGGTGTAGGTGCCACCATATAACTGCGGGGTGGTGACGATGTTGTCACCGGCACGGGTCAGGGTCTGGATCGCGTAGTGGATCGCCGCGCTGCCGGCCGACACGGCCAGGGCCGCGATGCCGCCTTCGAGTGCTGCGATGCGTTGCTCCAGCACGTCATTGGTGGGGTTCATGATGCGTGTGTAGATATTGCCGGGCACGTCGAGGTTGAACAGGTCCGCGCCGTGCTGGGCGTTATCGAATTCGAAGGCGACGTTCTGGTAGATCGGCACGGCGACGGCCTTGGTGGTCGGGTCCGACTTGAAGCCGTGGTGCAGGGCGATGGTGGCGTCTTTCATGAGTTTTTATGACCTCCATGGATAATTGCTGGCCACAATAAATCCGCTTTCGTACCGGCAATTAGACTATTTTCGGCGGCGCCCCTGTGTTTGCGGCATAAGCACCACCTGACGCGCAGCCCTGCACCTTTGCCTGCGTAAAAGGTAAACTTCGCCCCCTGCGCAGGAGCAACCATGAATTATCGTCACGCCTTTCACGCCGGCAACCACGCCGATGTCTTCAAACACCTGACCTTGACCCGCCTCATCGCCCTGATGTCGCGCAAGGAGCAGCCGTTTGCCTATCTCGACACCCACGCCGGCATTGGTCTGTACGACCTGCAGGGCGATCAGGCGAACCGCACCGGTGAGTACCTGGAGGGCATCGCCCGCCTGTGGGGCCAGGCCGACCTGCCGCCGCTGACCGCCGACTACATGCGCGTGCTGCACGAGATGAACCCGGATGGCGAGTTGCGCTACTACCCGGGTTCCCCGGAGCTGGCGCGACGTCTGACTCGCCCTCAGGACCGCGTGTTGCTCAACGAGAAGCACCCGGAAGACGGCTTGCTGCTCAAGGACAACATGAAGGGCGACCGTCGGGTGAAAGTGCACCTTGGCGAAGGCTGGCACGTGCCCCGCGCATTGCTGCCGGTACCGGAAAAGCGCGCACTGATGCTGATTGACCCTCCGTTCGAAAAGCTCGACGAGATGCAGCGCTGCGCCGCTTCCCTCAAGGAAGCCGTGAGCCGGATGCGCCAGACAGTGGCCGCGATCTGGTACCCGGTGAAGGACCAGCGCATGTTGCGCCGCTTCTACCAGGACCTGGCCGGTACCGGTGCGCCGAAGTTGCTGCGGGTGGAATTGCTGGTGCATCCGCTGGATACGCCGAACACCCTGACCGGTTCGGGCCTGGCGATTGCCAACCCGCCGTGGGGCTTGGAGGAAGAATTGCGTGAGCTGTTGCCGTGGTTGTCCAAGCAGCTTGGGCAAACCCAGGGTGGCTGGCAGATGGATTGGCTTATCGCCGAGTAAGCCAATCTCAAGGTATTGAAGCCCGCTCCCACATTTTTATCGGTGTCGCTCTTAGATCGGGCAGGTAACGCCTGTGCCGCCAATCCCGCAATAGCCTTGCGGATTCTTCGCCAGGTACTGCTGGTGATACGCCTCGGCGAAGTACACCGTCGGCGCTTCTTCGATTTCTGTGGTGATGGTGCCCAGGCCGGCCTTGGTCAGTTCATTCTGATAAGCCTGTGCACTGGCCTTCGCCGCTTCCAGATGCTCCGGTTTGACCGCATAGATCACCGACCGATACTGGCTGCCGATGTCATTGCCCTGGCGCATGCCCTGCGTCGGGTTGTGCAGTTCCCAGAACATTTTCAGCAGATCTTCGTAGCTGATCTTGTCCTGGTCAAACACCACCAGCACCACTTCGCTGTGGCCGGTCAGGCCCGAGCAGACTTCTTCATAAGTCGGGTTCGGCGTGTAGCCGCCGGCATAACCCACCACTGTGCTGACCACGCCGTCGCGCTGCCAGAACTTGCGTTCCGCACCCCAGAAACAACCCAGGCCGAAGATCGCAAACTCTACGTTGTCGACAAACGGGCCGAGCAGCGGGTTGCCGTTGACGAAGTGAGTCTCGGGCAGGGACATCGGGGTTTCACGGCCAGGCAAAGCTTGTTCTTGAGTAGGAAGCACGTTTTTGTTCACCAGAATTTCCGAGCGCAAGACCATGATCAGTCCTCTCAGTCAGATTGAGTTACAGGTAAGAATTCAGACTGCCAGTTTGCCCGAGTGTTACCGCGCTGTCAGGCGATTGGCCCGCGAGGGTAGCGTTTAAGCTTCTCGATCAGCTCGGACCCCGGGATTGGCCGGTCGAACAGGTAGCCCTGGCCGACGTCGCAACGGTGACGGCGCAGGAACGCCAGCTGTTCGGAGGTCTCGATGCCTTCGGCCACCACCTTGAGCTTGAGGTTGTGAGCCATGGCGATCACCGCCGAGGTGATTTCCATGTCGTCCTGGTTGTCCGGGATTTCATGAATAAAGCTGCGATCAATCTTGATGATGTCGATCGGGAATTTTTTCAGGTAGCTGAGCGACGAGTAACCGGTGCCGAAGTCATCCATGGCCAGGGTCAGGCCAAAACTCTTCAGTTGGTCCAGTTGCAAGCGGGTGTCTTCAGTGGCTTCCAGCAGCAGGCCTTCGGTCAGCTCCAGTTCCAGCAGGTTGGCGGGCAACTGTTCTTCCTTGAGGATCGTGGCTATCGAGGCCACCAGGTCCGGGTCGGAAAACTGTTTGGGCGACAAATTGATTGCCACCTGCAGATTGCCCATGCCCGCGGCAGTCAGCTGGCGGCTCATGCGGCAGGCCTGGCGGGCGATCCATTTGCCGATGGGGATGATCAGCCCGGTCTCTTCAGCCACGCTGATGAATTGGTCGGGGCGGATCATGCCCTTTTCCGGATGGTTCCAGCGTAGCAGTGCTTCCATGCCCAACAGGCGACCGCTGCGCAGGCACAGCTTGGGCTGGTAGAACACGTCCAGTTCATTCTGGGTCAGGGCGCGGCGCAGGTTGTTTTCCACGAACAGCTTGTAACTGGCTTCGGCGTTCAGTGCCTCGGTAAACACTTGCACCTGGTGCTTACCGTTGGCCTTGGCCTTGTGCAGCGCCAGGCCTGCGTTGCGCATCAGGGTTTGCGGGTCGCGGCCATGCAGTGGCGCGCAGGCGAGGCCCACGGAGCCGGTGACGCTGATCAGTTGGTTGTCGACGAACATCGGCTTGTCGAGAGTCGCCAGCAATTGGCTGGCGACCTGCTGGCCGGTTTCAAGGTCGGTGTCGTCCAGCAGCACGGCAAACTCGTTACTGGCAAACCGCGCCAGGCTACCGCTGGCCGTCAGGCTGTTGCGCAGGCGCCGGGCTAGGCTGATCAGCAGCTTATCGCCGGTCTGGTGGCCGAGGCTGTCGTTGATCCGTTTGAAGTTGTCGATGTCCACCAGCAGCAGGCTGATGGGGCTGTCGCTGTCCCGGGCAAAGCGTTCGTCCAGGTTGCGGATGAACGCCGGGCGGTTGCCCAGGTTAGTCAGGTTGTCGGTGTAGGCCAGGCGTTCGATGCGCTGCTGGGCCAGCTTGGTCTGGGTGATGTCTTCGTAGATGCCGATGTAGTGCGTCAGCTCACGGTTGTCGCCATAGACCTTGGAGATCGACAGCTGGCCCCAGTAGGGTTCGAGGTTTTTGCGCCGGCTCTTGAACTCGCCTTGCCAACTGTTGCTCTTGGCCAGGCTCGAAGGCGCGTCGAACAGCAGCTCGCTGAGGTTCTCCAGCGCCGGCAGTTCCGACAGCTGATGGCCATGGACTTCTTCGGTGCTGTATTGGGTGATCGCGGTAAAGCTGGGGTTGACGTATTCCACCACGCCGTCGCAATTGACCAGCAGAAACGCATTGGCGCTTTGCTCCACGGCCCGCTGGAACAAGTGCAGCGCGCTGGTGGCGGTGCGGCGATTGTGGTTGTTGATCACTTGGGCGAACTGGTCGGCCAACTCGCCGGCAAAGGCGATCTCGTCGGACTGCCACACGCGGGTGCTGCCACTCTGCTCCAGGCACAACACCCCGACCACGTTGCCATCGACCCGGATGCTGGCATCGAGCATCGCGTGGATGTCCCGTGGGCGCAGGCTCTCGACCATTTCCCGGGTGCGTGGGTCGCGCAGGGCGTTGTTGGCATCGATGGCGCGGCTGGTTTGCAGGGCTTCCAGGTAATCCGGGAAGCCACTGGCATCGATAGGCTCTGGCAGGTGGTGCTGCTGATCGGCGCGGTGATAGGCGGAAATCGGCACCAGGTGCTGGTTTTCGAGGTTCCAGATACTGGCGCAGTCGATCTGATAGATATCGCAGGCACTGCGGGTGATCAGCTCGGCGGCTTCTTGCAGCGAGTTGTTGGTGCTGTAGCGCTGACGGGCCAGCAACAGAATCAGTTCCTGCTGGGCGCGCACCCGCTCAAGGTGTTGCAGTTGTTCCTGCTGGGCGCGCTGGTTGAGTTCCAGGGCGATCTGCAAGCGGCTGTTCTGGCTTTCGAGATCCACGGCAGGGGCCAGCGAAATATCACTGAAAAGGCCATCGACCACCATCAGGTAGCCACGCAGCAGGTGGCGGTTGTGCTGTTTGTAGGCCTCACCCAGCTCCAGCAGGCTTAACGGGCCGTCATTGGTGTGCAGGGTGTAGCGCACCAGGTAGTGCGGGCTGATGGTCAGCTGTTGCTGGATCGCATCATGCAGCTGATAACGCGCCTGGGGTTCCATCAGGCTGGCGTAGGGCGAGCCGATCAAGGCGCACAGCTCGACGGCGGACAGGCCGAATTGGCGTTCGCAATTGGGGTCGAGGTACAGCAGGGCCCAGCTTGCCTCATTAAGCCGCTCGAAACGCAGCATACCGAGGCGCGAAGGCACCGGTAATTGCGTCACTACCTCGGCCGCCGTACGGGCGACATCGGGTTGGCTTTTCATGGGGGAACTCGCTTGGAAAAATGCGCTTCGCGCCGGGCTCACGCCCTCTTTACTGTTGCCTGCGGCAAGGTTGCATCATGCGGCACGGGCTGACAAGAGAGGATGAAGGCTAAGTGCTATAAGTGGGTTATCGGCCAGCGAACGGTTTTCTACAACCGGGGTGACCGATGGCTTTTTCAACGCCAGATACGACCCCAACTGTAGGAGCGAGCTTGCTCGCGAAAAACGTCCAGGCACCGCGTTCATTCAGGGTGCCAGCGTTAATGTTAAGGATTTTTGCGAGCAAGCTCGCTCCTACAGAGGAACAGGAAAAGCAGGCAAAAAAAGCCCCGCCAATTGGCGGGGTTGAGGTACGAGCGTGGCGCTCGGAAATCGTTGAAGCCAGGTCTCCTGCGTGGGCAGGAGACCTGTTGAGGCTTAAAGCAGGATGGTGCGGATGTCGTTCAGCAACTGGCTCAGGCGCTGGGTGAAGCGTGCGGCAGCCGCGCCGTTGATCACACGGTGATCGTAGGAAAGCGACAGTGGCAGCATCAGCTTCGGCTGGAACGCTTTACCGTCCCACACAGGCTGGATAGTGGCCTTGGAAACACCCAGGATCGCCACTTCCGGCGCGTTGACGATTGGCGTGAAGCCAGTACCGCCAATGTGCCCCAGGCTGGAGATGGTGAAGCAAGCGCCTTGCATGTCGTCTGCGGTCAGCTTCTTGTCGCGGGCCTTGGCAGCCAGTGCAGCAGCCTCAGCGGCAAGCTGCAACAGGCTCTTCTGATCAACGTTCTTGATCACAGGCACCAGCAGGCCGTCCGGAGTATCGACCGCAAAGCCGACGTTCACGTACTTCTTGCGGATGATCGCCTTGCCGCTAGGGGCCAGCGAACTGTTGAAGTCCGGCAGTTCCTTGAGCAAGTGGGCGCAGGCCTTGAGCAGCAGTGGCAGCACGGTCAGCTTCACGCCAGCCTTCTCGGCGACGGCTTTCTGCGCAACGCGGAAAGCTTCCAGGTCGGTGATGTCGGCCTGGTCGAACTGGGTCACGTGCGGGATGTTCAGCCAGCTGCGGTGCAAGCTCGACGCGCCGATTTGCATCAGGCGAGTCATCGGCACTTCTTCGGTTTCGCCGAAGCGGCTGAAGTCCACGACCGGGATCGGCGGAATGCCCGAACCACCGGTAGCGCCACCGGCTGCCGGAGCTTCTTTGGCTTTCTGCATCATGGATTTGACGTAAACCTGCACGTCTTCCTTCAGCACGCGACCGTGCGGGCCAGTGGCCGACACAGCGTTCAGCTCAACGCCGAACTCACGGGCCAGTTGGCGCACGGCAGGGCCGGCATGAACCTTGGCACCGCTTGGCGCAGGTGCAGCCGCCGGAGCCGGTGCGGCCTCGGCTTTTGCAGCAGGCGCAGGGGCGGCAGCCGCTGGTGCAGCTTCAGCCTTGGCGGCCGGAGCAGCGGCAGCTGGAGCGGGTGCAGCAGCAGGAGCCGAAGCGCCTGCTACTTTCAGCTTGAGGATGAAGTCGCCGGTGCCGACTTCGTCTTCCAGCTTCACGGCAATGCTTTCCACCACACCGGCAGCCGGCGAAGGGATTTCCATGGAGGCCTTGTCGGACTCCAGGGTGATCAGCGACTGGTCAGCCTCGACGGTGTCGCCGACCTTAACCAGCAGCTCGATGATCTTGGCCTTGCCCGACGAACCGATGTCCGGAACATGAATGTCCTGGACTGTTTCGGCGGCAGGTGCAGCAGCCGGAGCCGCAGGGGCCTCGGCAGCGGCGGCAGGCTTCTCGGCGGCTGGAGCCGGGGCAGCAGCAGGAGCGGCCGCCGCAGGGGCCGCATCAGCGGCACCTTCGATTTCCAGCTCAAGCAGTTCGTCGCCTTCTTTCAGGCGATCGCCCAGCTTCACTTTCAGGCTTTTGACCACGCCGGCCTTGGGAGCAGGGATTTCCATGCTCGCCTTGTCCGATTCCAGGGTCAGGATGCTCTGGTCGGCTTCGACGGTGTCGCCGACCTTCACAAACAGTTCAATTACTTCACCTTCACCGCTGCCGATGTCAGGTACGCGAATGAGTTCGCTCACAGAAAATCTCCTCAGCAGTCCAGTGGGTTGCGTTTTTCCGGGTTGATCCCGAACTTGACGATAGCGTCTGCTACCACCTTAGGTTCGATTTCACCACGGTCAGCCAAGGCTTCCAGGGCTGCCAACACCACGAAGTGACGGTCGACTTCGAAGAAGTGACGCAGCTTTTTACGGCTGTCACTACGGCCGAAACCGTCGGTGCCCAGGACTTTGAATTCCTTGGACGGTACCCACTGACGAATTTGTTCAGCAAACAGTTTCATGTAGTCGGTAGAGGCGATAACCGGACCTTTACGGCCAGCCAGGCACTCTTCAACGTAGGTCAGCGCAGGCTTCTGGCCTGGGTGCAGACGGTTGCTGCGCTCTACGGCCAGGCCGTCGCGACGCAGTTCGTTGAAGCTGGTAACGCTCCATACGTCAGCACCGACGTTGAACTCTTCACGCAGGATTTTTGCAGCTTCACGCACTTCGCGCAGGATGGTGCCGGAGCCCATCAGTTGCACGTGGTGAGCGGCTTCCTTGGTGTCTTCTTCGAGCAGGTACATGCCCTTGATGATGCCTTCCTCGACACCGGCCGGCATGGCTGGCTGCTGGTAGGACTCGTTCATCACGGTGATGTAGTAGAAAACGTCCTGCTGCTCTTCGGTCATCTTCTTCATGCCGTCCTGGATGATCACCGCCAGCTCATAGCCGTAGGTTGGATCAAAGGTGCGGCAGTTCGGGATGGTGCCCGCCAGGATGTGGCTGTGGCCGTCTTCGTGTTGCAGGCCTTCGCCGTTCAGCGTGGTCCGGCCGGCAGTACCGCCGATCAGGAAGCCACGGGTACGGCTGTCGCCGGCAGCCCAGGCCAGGTCGCCAATGCGCTGGAAGCCGAACATCGAGTAGAAGATGTAGAACGGCAGCATCGGCTGGTTGTGGCTGGAGTACGACGTACCGGCAGCGATGAAGGAGCTCATGGCGCCCGCTTCGTTGATGCCTTCTTCGAGGATCTGGCCCTTCTTGTCTTCCTTGTAGAACATCACCTGGTCTTTATCGACTGGCTCGTAGAGCTGGCCGACGGAGGAGTAGATGCCCAACTGACGGAACATGCCTTCCATACCGAAGGTACGGGCTTCGTCCGGGATGATCGGCACGATACGCGAACCGATTTCCTTGTCCTTGACCAGCTGCGCGAGGATCCGCACGAAGGCCATGGTGGTGGAGATTTCACGGTCGCCCGAGCCGTCCAGGATAGCCTTGAGGGTATCCAGTGGCGGAGTCGGGATGTTGAAGCTCTTGGCGCGGCGCTGTGGCACGAAACCGCCCAGTGCAGTGCGACGCTCGCTGAGGTAGCGGGCTTCGGCGCTGTTTGGCTCCGGCTTGAAGAACGGCAGGTTCTCCAGCTCTTCGTCCTTGACCGGGATGTCGAAGCGGTCGCGGAACAACTTCAGGCTGTCGACATCGACTTTCTTGGTGTTGTGCGCAGTGTTCTTCGCTTCGCCGGCACCGGTGCCATAACCCTTGATGGTCTTGGCCAGGATGACAGTCGGTTGTTCTTTGTGGTTGACCGCTTCGTGGTACGCCGCGTAGACCTTGTACGGGTCGTGGCCGCCACGGTTGAGTTTCCAGATCTCGTCGTCGGACAGATCAGCAACCATCGCCTTGAGTTCCGGCGTGTTGAAGAAGTGTTCACGTACGAACGCGCCGTCTTTGGCTTTGTAGTTCTGGTACTCGCCGTCGATGACTTCGTCCATGCGGCGTTGCAGGATACCGTCGACGTCTTTGGCCAACAGTGGGTCCCAGAAACGGCCCCAGATGACTTTGGTCACGTTCCACTGAGCACCGCGGAACACGCCTTCGAGTTCCTGGATGATCTTGCCGTTGCCGCGAACCGGGCCGTCTAGGCGCTGCAGGTTGCAGTTGATGACGAAGATCAGGTTGTCCAGCTTCTCGCGGCCAGCCAGGGAGATGGCGCCCAGGGATTCCGGCTCGTCACACTCGCCGTCGCCCAGGAAGCACCAGACTTTCTGCTTGCCTTCAGGGATGAAGCCACGGGCTTCCAGGTACTTCATGAAGCGTGCCTGGTAGATCGCCTGGATCGGGCCCAAGCCCATGGATACAGTCGGGAACTGCCAGAAATCAGGCATCAGCCAAGGGTGCGGATAGGACGAGAGGCCCTGACCGTCGACTTCCTGGCGGAAGTTGTTCATTTGTTCTTCGGTGATGCGGCCTTCCATGAACGCGCGGGCGTAGACGCCTGGCGAGGTGTGGCCCTGGAAGTAGATCAGGTCGCCGCCGTGTTCTTCGGTCGGGGCCTGGAAGAAGTAGTTGAAGCCAATGTCATACAGGGTTGCGCTGGAAGCGAAGCTGGAGATGTGACCGCCCAGGTCAGAATCTTTCAAGTTCGTGCGCATTACCATAGCCATGGCGTTCCAGCGTACCAGCGAGCGAATGCGGCGTTCCATGAACAGGTCGCCAGGCATGCGTGCTTCGTGGGTAACTGGGATGGTGTTGCGGTACGGCGTGGTGATGGCGTAGGGCAGTTGCGAGCCGCTGCGGGTCGCGAGTTCGCCCATACGGGTCATCAGGTAGTGAGCACGGTCTTCGCCTTCTTTGTCGAGAACCGATTCCAGGGCGTCCAGCCATTCCTGGGTTTCGACGGGATCGAGGTCTTGCATGGCTTGCTCCAGGGCGGAAAGGCTACCAGAATCGGTTGCCTGAAGTTTGCGACTGGCCTTGTGGGCAGACGACATAAATTCTTGGATGGCCGAAGGTTGCTTCGGCGTCCTGTAGTTTTACTACAAATCGTCGGCCATTTCAGCCTTTCGAATGTATATACGAGTAGTAAAACTACACAAGACTGAGCGGATTGCTCGGTCTAGCTGGCGAGCATAATCGTTATTGTTGATCTTTTGCGAACAAGAAAGGGTAGAGATTTGATGTTGACTGCCAAAAAAGAAAAATTTTCAGCTATTTCTAACCTTTGTTCGACAGTCCTTCACCGAGCGTGGTTCTTGCGTTCACAGCTACAAGCCCTTTACGCGCCGATCAAGGATAGACCATGAGCCTTCCAATGCAGGCCGAACTACCGGCCATCCTGCTTCCATTTGCCAAGCGGGCCGAGCAGTCATTTCGTGACGCCGTGGCCGGATTGGACGGCGATAATGGCCTTTCTGAGTGGACGCCGCAACGTTGGGCTGACTTCGCCCGCGTGTGCGCCGCCAGTGATTTCGTCATTGAACAGAGTGTTCGTGACCCTTTGATGTTGCTGGAACTGGTGGCCTGGGGCGAGCTGGACCGCGGCTTTGCCCCCGGCGAGCTGTGCGGGCAGATTGCCGTTGCCGTGCAGCAGGCCGAGACAGAAGACGAGCTGGGCCGGGTTCTGCGACGCCAGCGCACCCGCCAGCAAGTGCGGATCATCTGGCGCGACCTGACCCGACAGGCGGACCTGGTGCAAACCTGCCGTGATCTATCGGACATGGCCGACGCCAGCATCGACCAGGCTTACCAATGGTTGTACCAGCGCCACTGCACATTGTTCGGCACGCCCACCGGCCGTCGCAGTGGTGAGCCGCAGCACATGGTCATCCTTGGCATGGGCAAGCTCGGCGCGGTGGAGTTGAACCTGTCGTCCGATATCGACCTGATCTTCGCCTACCCCGAAGGCGGCGACACCGTGGGCGTCAAACGCTCACTGGATAATCAGGAATTCTTTATTCGACTTGGTCAAAAACTGATCAAGGCTTTGGACCCGATGACCGTCGACGGCTTCGTATTTCGCGTCGACATGCGCCTGCGGCCCTACGGTTCAGCCGGGGCGTTGGTGCTCAGCTTCAACGCGCTGGAGCAGTACTACCAGGACCAGGGCCGCGACTGGGAACGCTACGCCATGATCAAGGCGCGGGTGGTGGCCGGTGACCAAGTGGCCGGCGCGCAATTGCTCGACATGCTGCGACCGTTTGTCTACCGGCGTTACCTGGACTTTTCCGCCATCGAAGCGCTGCGCACCATGAAGCAGCTGATCCAGCAGGAAGTGCGGCGCAAGGGGATGGCCGAGAACATCAAGCTGGGCTCGGGCGGCATTCGAGAAGTCGAATTTATCGCCCAGGCGTTCCAGCTGATCCACGGTGGCCGCGACCTGAGCCTGCAACAGCGGCCGCTGTTAAAAGTGCTGGGCACGCTGGAAGGCCAGGGCTACCTGCCGCCGGCGGTGATCGCCGAGCTGCGTGATGGCTATGAATTCCTGCGCTACACCGAACACGCGATCCAGGCGATTGCCGATCGCCAGACCCAGATGCTCCCGGACGGCCCCGAAGACCAGGCGCGGATTGCCTTCATGATGGGTTTCCCGGATTGGACCGCGTTCCATGAGCGCCTGATGTACTGGCGCGGTCGGGTGGACTGGCATTTCCGTCAGGTAATTGCCGACCCGGATGAAGAAGAGGGTGAAGAGAGCGAGTTGGTTGTGGGTGGCGAGTGGTTGCCGTTGTGGGAAGAGTCCCAGGACGAGGAAGCCGCTTGCCGTCAGTTGCAGGAAGGCGGCTTTACCGACGCGCCCAAAGCCTTGAAAACCCTGGCTGGCCTGCGTAGCAGCCCGCAATTGCGTGCCATGCAGCGTTTGGGGCGTGAGCGTTTGGATGCTTTTATCCCGCGCTTGCTGGCCCAGGCTGTCGAGCACGCCAATCCGGATCTGGTTTTGGAGCGCGTTCTGCCCTTGGTCGAAGCCGTCGCCCGGCGTTCCGCTTATCTGGTGCTGCTGACGGAAAACCCCGACGCGCTGCGTCGCCTCCTGACCCTGTGTGCCGCCAGTCCGTGGATTGCCGAGCAGATCACCCGCTTCCCGCTGCTGCTGGACGAACTGCTTAACGAAGGCCGCCTGTTCAAACCGCCGCTGGCGCCGGAACTGGCCGCCGAATTGCGCGAGCGCCTGACGCGTATTCCCGAAGACGACCTTGAACAGCAGATGGAAGCCTTGCGTCACTTCAAGCTGGCGCACCGTCTGCGGGTGGCCGCCTCGGAAATCGCCGGCAGCCTGCCGCTGATGAAAGTCAGCGACTACCTGACCTGGCTCGCCGAAGCCATCCTCGAGCAAGTGCTGGCCCTGGCCTGGCGCCAGACCGTCGCCCGTCACGGCTCGCCGCAACGGGTGGACGGCACCTTGTGCGATCCTGGCTTCATCATTGTCGGTTATGGGAAAGTCGGCGGCATCGAATTGGGGCATGGTTCGGATCTGGACCTGGTGTTTATCCATGACGGTGACCCGCAAGCCGAAACAGACGGGGCGAAGCCGATCGACGGCGCGCAGTTCTTTACCCGACTGGGCCAGCGGATCATTCACCTGCTGACCACCCAGACCAACTCGGGCCAGCTGTATGAAGTGGACATGCGCCTGCGGCCTTCGGGCGCATCCGGTTTGCTGGTGAGTTCCCTGGGCGCCTTTGCGCGCTATCAGGAAAACGAAGCCTGGACCTGGGAGCACCAGGCATTGGTACGTGCGCGGGTGCTGGTGGGCAGTCAGGATGTCGGTCGTGCTTTCGAGCAGGTGCGGGCGCAAGTGCTGGGCCGCGCGCAGGACCTGGACAAGCTGCGCCAGGAGGTCAGCGAGATGCGCGCCAAGATGCGCGACAACCTCGGCACCAAGTCCACGGCGGCGGGAACGGCGGCGAATGCCTTCGAACCCACGGTGGCGTTCGACCTCAAGCAGGACGCCGGAGGTATCGTCGATATTGAATTTATGGTGCAATACGCGGCTTTGGCGTGGTCTGCACAACATCCAACGTTGCTGCGCTACACCGACAATATCCGCATTCTGGAAGGGCTGGAGCAGGTCGGGCTGATGCCCGCCGCCGATGCCCATTTGCTGCGCGAGGTGTATAAAGCCTACCGTTCCGCCGCTCACCGCCAGGCCTTGCAGAACGAGGCCGGCACAGTGGCCGGGGACCAGTTCGCTGACGAACGGCGCCAGGTGCAGCGAATCTGGCATGAACTGGGGTTAAGCTGAACATTATATAAGGCGGGGAGGCATGAGCCTCCCCGCATCGTTTGTGGAAACTACATGAATATTCTGATCGTTGGGCCCAGTTGGGTCGGTGACATGGTGATGGCACAGACACTGTTCCAGTGCCTGAAGCAACGTCATCCCGACTGCCAAATCGACGTGCTCGCCCCCGAGTGGAGCCGGCCGATTCTTGAGCGTATGCCCGAGGTGCGTCAGGCTTTGAGCTTCCCGCTCGGCCACGGCGCGCTGGAACTGGCGACCCGTCGACGTATCGGCAAGTCCCTGGCCGGCCAGTACGATCAGGCGATCCTGTTGCCCAACTCAATGAAGTCGGCACTGGTGCCGTTCTTCGCCGGTATCCCCAAGCGCACCGGCTGGCGTGGCGAGTTTCGCTATGGCCTGCTCAATGATGTGCGCAAGCTCGACAAGGCCCGTTATCCGCTGATGATCGAGCGCTTCATGGCCCTGGCCTACGCGCCGGGTGCCGAGTTGCCTGCACCGTATCCACGTCCGAGCCTGCAAATCGACCCGGTTACCCGTGACGCCGCCCTGGCCAAGTTTGGCCTGGAGCTGGACCGTCCGGTGCTGGCGCTGTGCCCTGGCGCGGAGTTTGGCGAATCCAAGCGCTGGCCATCTGAGCATTACGCCAAGGTCGCGGAGATGAAGATTCGCGAGGGCTGGCAAGTCTGGCTGTTCGGCTCGAAAAACGATCATTCGGTGGGCGAGGATATTCGCCAGCGCTTGATCCCGGGCCTGCGTGAAGAAGCGGTCAACCTCAGCGGCGATACGTCCCTGGCCGAGGCCATCGACCTGCTGTCCTGCGCCGACTCGGTGGTGTCCAACGACTCGGGCCTGATGCACGTGGCCGCGGCGCTGAATCGCCCGCTGGTGGCGGTGTACGGCTCGACGTCTCCCGGGTTTACCCCGCCGTTGGCCGACAAGGTCGAAGTGGTGCGCCTGGGCCTGGATTGCAGCCCGTGTTTCGACCGTACCTGCCGTTTTGGCCACTACAACTGCCTGCGCCAATTGCTGCCGCAACCTGTCAGCGACGCGTTGCAGCGGTTGCAGGGCGACGTGGTCGAGGTTCACTGAGTTGCGGGTTCTGGTAATCAAGACCTCATCCCTGGGCGACGTGATTCATGCCTTGCCGGCGTTGACCGACGCGGCGCGGGCGATCCCGGGCATCCGTTTTGACTGGGTGGTGGAAGAAGGCTTCGCCGAGATTCCCACCTGGCACCCGGCGGTGGACAAGGTGATTCCGGTGGCGATCCGCCGCTGGCGCAAGAACCTCTGGCAGACCTTCAAGAGTGGCGAATGGCGGCGCTTCAAAAAGAGCGTGCAGTCGACCAAATACGACTTGGTGATCGATGCCCAGGGCCTGCTGAAAAGTGCCTGGCTGACCCGCTACGTGCGCGCCCCGGTGGCCGGTTTCGACAAGCAGTCGGCTCGCGAACCGTTGGCGGCGCACTTCTATTCCCGCCGCCTGGCCGTGGCCCGTGGGCAGCATGCGGTGGAGCGTTTGCGCCAGCTATTTGCCGTCGCGCTGGGCTATGACCTTCCCAAGGGCTTGGGCGATTACGGCCTCAGCGTCGACAAGCTGCTGGGCCTGCCGCCGAAAAAGCCGTTTGTACTGCTGCTGCACGGCACCACTTGGGACACCAAGCACTGGCCGGAAGCCTACTGGCGCGACCTGGCCGAACGCATGGACCGCTTTGGCGTGGACGTGAAATTGCCGTGGGGCAATGCCGCCGAAAAGGCCCGGGCCGAACGCTTGGCCAGCGGCCTGAAAAACGCCGAAGTGCTGCCCAAGCTGAACCTGGCGGGCGTGGCCCGAGTGCTGGCGAGTGCCAAGGCGTGTGTCGCGGTCGACACAGGTCTCGGTCACTTGGCGGCCGCGCTGGATGTACCGACGATTTCCCTGTTCGGCCCCACCAATCCTGGCCTGACCGGCGCCTACGGCAAGGCGCAGGTCCACCTGGCCAGCGACTTCCCGTGTGCGCCGTGCCTGCAAAAGAAATGCACCTATCAACCGACGGCTGAAGACCAGCGCCGGTTTGATCTCAAGCGCGAGTGGCCACTGTGTTTCACTCGCCTGAACCCTGAGCGTGTCGCAACGCGATTAAGCACGTTGTTATTGGCTGAGGAACACTGATGCAACTGGCTTTTGTCCTCTACAAGTATTTCCCCTTTGGTGGCCTGCAGCGCGACTTCATGCGCATTGCCCTGGAGTGCCAGCAGCGCGGCCACAAGATCCGCGTCTACACGCTGATCTGGGAAGGTGACGTGCCGCCGGACTTTGAAGTGCTGGTGGCGCCGGTCAAGGCGCTGGTCAACCATCGGCGCAATGAGAAACTCTACGCCTGGATCCAGGCCGACCTGGCCAAGCGCCCGGTTGATCGGGTGGTAGGCTTCAACAAAATGCCGGGGCTGGACCTGTACTTCGCTGCAGACGGTGTGTTCGAAGACAAGGCACAAACCCTGCGCAACCCGATGTACCGCTGGTTCGGCCGATACAAGCACTTTGCTGAATACGAGCGCGCGGTGTTCGACAAGCACGCCAAGACGCAGATCATGGTGCTGTCCGAGCATCAGCAGCAGCTGTTCACCCAGTATTACGGCACCCAGGCCGAGCGCTTTCATTTGTTGCCGCCGGGTATCGCCCGCGACCGCCGCGCGCCGCCCAACGCTGCCGAGATTCGCGCCGAATTTCGTCGTGAATTCGGTCTGGCCGAAGACGATTTGCTGCTGGTGCAGATCGGCTCGGGCTTCAAGACCAAGGGCGTCGACCGCAGCCTCAAGGCCGTGGCCGCACTGCCGTCGAACCTGAAGAAACGCACCCGGCTATTTGTAATCGGCCAGGACGACCCCAAAGTATTCCAATTGCAGAGTGCTGCGCTGGGCCTGGGCGACCAGGTGCAGTTCTTCAAGGGGCGCAGCGATATCCCGCGTTTTCTGCTGGGCGCGGACTTGTTGATTCACCCCGCGTACAACGAGGCGGCCGGCATGGTGCTGATCGAAGCGGTGGTCGCCGGCCTCCCGGTACTGGTGAGCAAGGTCTGCGGTTACGCGTTCTACATCGACAAGGCCCAGAATGGCCGGGTGTTGGACGAGCCGTTCGAGCAGGCCCAACTCAACCAGTACCTGGTCGACATGCTCGACGACCCACAAGCGCGCGCGGCCTGGAGCCGCAATGGTCTGGCCTTCGCTGAGACGGCCGACCTCTATAGCATGCCGCAGTACGCTGCGGACCTGATTCTGGCGGAGCCAAACCGATGAAGTTGATTCTTGCCGAACCGTTCAAGACCCTGTGGGCCGGACGCGATGCGTTCGCCGAAGTCGAGAAGCTGGACGGCCAGGTGTACCGTGAACTGGATGCCCGCCGTACCTTGCGTACGGAAGTGGACGGCCACGGCTTTTTCGTGAAAATCCACCGGGGGATCGGCTGGGCCGAAATCCTCAAGAACCTGATCACCGCCAAGTTGCCGGTGTTGGGCGCGGGCCAGGAATGGCTGGCGATCCAGCGTTTGCAGGAAGTGGGCGTGCCGACTATGACCGCCGTCGCTTACGGCGAAAAGGGCAGCAACCCGGCGGACCAGCACTCGTTCATCGTCACCGAAGAGCTGGCGCCGACCGTCAGCCTCGAAGACCTGAGCATGGACTGGGTCAAGCAGCCGCCGGTGCCTGTGATCAAGCATGCGCTGATCGCCGAAGTGGCGCGCATGACCGGCATGATGCACCGCGCCGGGGTCAATCACCGCGACTGCTACATCTGCCATTTCCTGCTGCACACCGACAAACCGTTGGTGGCTGATGACTTCAAGTTGTCGGTGATCGACCTGCATCGCGCCCAGGTGCGTTCGAAGATTCCATTGCGCTGGCGCAACAAGGACCTGGCCGCACTGTACTTCTCGGCCCTGGACATTGGCCTGACCCGCCGCGACAAACTGCGCTTCCTCAAGGGTTATTTCCAGCAGCCACTGCGCCGGATTCTCGCTGAAGAAGCCGCCTTGCTCGGCTGGCTGGAACGCAAGGCGGCCAAGCTCTACGACCGCAAGCAACGCTACGGGGATGCGCTCTGATGGCGGGTTGGAACCTGGAGCCCGCTTACGCCGCCCTGGCGGATGATTTTGGTAGCCTGGAAGCAGTGTTCGCCCTGCAAGGCGAGCGGTTGACCCGCGATCCGTTGTCCGAAGTGATTCGCGTGGAACGCGGCGGGGTCAACTATTACGTCAAGCGCTACGTCGGTGCGGGCAAGGGGTTGCGCCGCTATCTGGGCAAGCCACGGGTCAAATCTGAATGGCAGAACCTCAAGCGCTTCGCCAAGTGGGGCATTCCCACTGCCGACGTGATCGCCTGGGGCCTGGAGCGTAAAGGCCTGGCTTATCACCGTGGGGCGATGATCACGCGCGAGCTGCCAAAGACCGAAGATTTGTCGGCATTGGCCGAGCGCAAAGACCCGCAACTGTCTGACCCGGTGTGGGTCAACAAGATCAGTCGCCAGCTCGCTGAATACACGCGGACCATGCACGACAACCGGTTTACCCACAACGATTTGAAGTGGCGCAACTTGTTGGTGGACGACCAGCAAACCCTGTACCTGATCGATTGCCCCAACGGCGATTTCTGGCGCGGGTTCTGGCTCAAATACCGTATCACCAAGGACCTGGCCTGCCTGGACAAGGTCGCCAAGTATCACTTGTCGGCCACCCAGCGCCTGCGTTTCTACATGCAGTACCGTCAGCGCAAACACCTGAGCGTGGCGGACAAACAGCGAATTCGCCACGTGGTGAAGTTTTTCGAGGGGCGAGAATGAGTGATTTCCTGGCGGCCGAAGATCGAGCATTGCTTGAGCGCAACGGCCTCGGCACTTTCGACGCGCTGTGGGCCAAGCAACTGGATGCGGTGGACGAGCCCAATACCAGTCGCGGCGGCTGGAGCAGCGTGTTTCGCCTCGAGCTCGAAGGCCAAGGCTACTACCTCAAGCGCCAGAGCAACTACCTGACGCGCACCTTGCACCGCCCGTTTGGCGAGCCGAGTTTTGCCCGTGAGTTTCGTAATATCAGCCGCTATCGGCAGTTGGGAATTCCGGCATTGCAGGCGGCGTTTTTCGGTGAGCGCAAAGTCGCGGGCGAGCACCGGGCGATGTTGCTGACTCGGGCGCTGGATGGTTGGAATGACCTGGATTCACTGCTGGAGCAATGGGCTGCATTGAGCGACTCGCAGCAGCGAGCGATCCTGCTGGCCTGCGGTCAGTTGGCGCGCCGTCTGCACAGCGTGGGTCAGGTGCACGGCTGTTTTTACCCCAAGCATATTTTCCTGCAGGCCGCCGGCGACGGTTATGCGGCACAATTGATCGACCTGGAGAAAACCCGCCCGCTGTTGTTCGGCTGGCGTGACCGGGTCAAGGACCTGGAGCCGCTGTTGCGCCGTGCGCCGCAGTGGTCTGACGATCAGGTGCGTCAGCTGTTGGCGGCGTATCTGGATCAGCCGCAGGACAGCGCATTGGTTGCCACGTGGCACCAGCGCCTGGTGGCCCGTCGTAGTCACAAGGAGAAACGTTGATGCGTTTGTCCGAACTGAAAAATGCCGGCCGCACGCCAAGCCTGCCCTTGAGCATCGAGCTGGCGGACGCTGCAGGGCCTGGGCAGTTGCAACTGCTAAGCCTGCTGCGGGTATTGCCGGGCCAGCGCTATGTCGGCGCAGCCGTGTGGCGCGGGCGCCCGGTGCTGGCCAAGCTGCTGGTGGGCAACAAGGCGGCGCGGCATTTTCAGCGTGAGCTCAAGGGTGTGCGGCTGCTGGCCAAGCAAGGCCTGACCACGCCGCTGTTGCTGGCCGATGGTCTGCAAGAAGGTGAGGGCGGCTGGCTGCTGTTCGAGTTTCTGGAAGGCGCCGACAGCCTGGCAGATGCGTGGCAGGCTGTTGAAAGCTTGCCGCCACTGGCTGACGAGCAGCAAGCGGTGCTCGCCGAAGCCCTAGGTGCGATTGCGCAGATGCACGCCAAAGGCCTGTGGCAGGAAGACCTGCACCTGGACAACCTGCTGCGCCAGGACGGCAAACTGTATTTGATCGATGGTGCCGGGATCTGTGTCGAAGAGGCGGGCAAGCCGCTGTCGCGCAACCGGGTGCTGGAAAACCTCGGGGTGTTTTTTGCGCAACTGCCGAAGAATCTCGAGCCGTTTACCGAAGAATTGCTGGTGCACTATTTGCTCAGCAACGGCGAACACGGCTTGCCGCTGGAGGCGCTGCAAAAGCGGGTGCGCAAAGTCAGCGTCTGGCGTTTGAAAGACTTCCTGGGCAAGGTCGGTCGTGAGTGCACGTTGTTCAGCGTGACTCGCGGGCCGTTTGCCTTGCGCGCGATTCGGCGTGAGGAAGAAGCGGCCATGCTGCCAGTGCTGGAGCAGGCCGACGCGCTGCTCGACCGGGGTCACCTGTATAAGACCGGTGGTGCAGCCAGTGTTGCCAAGGTCGAGGTGGCCGGTCGGCCACTCGTGATCAAACGCTACAACATCAAGGGATTTGCCCATTGGCTCAAGCGTTTCTGGCGGCCAAGCCGGGCCTGGCATTCGTGGCGTGAAGGCAATCGCCTGGCGTTCCTCGGCATCGCCACGCCCAAGCCGCTGGCGTTGCTGGAAAAGCGTTTCCTGTGGCTGCGCAGCCGGGCGTACCTGGTGACCGAGTACCTGCCGGGGCCGGACATCATCGAGCGGTTTGCGCCCTATGTTGAAAGTGGTGAGGCGCCCGAGGCCGAGTTGCAGGCCCTGGATTACTTGTTCGCCGAGCTGATTCGCGAGCGCATCAGCCACGGGGATTTCAAGGGGCACAACCTGTTCTGGCACTCGGATCGCTGGGCGCTGATCGACCTGGATTCGATGTGTCAGCACACGTCCTTGAGCAGCTTTGCTCCGGCATACGCCAAGGATCGCGCAAGGTTTATGCGTAACTGGCCAGAGAGCAGTGCGTTGTATCGGGTGATTGATCAGCGGTTACCAACGAGTGTGGGTGGGGTAAATAGTTAGTCTTGTCGGGTAGTTGGGCTGAGGTAGTTTCTCAGCTCATTTCTTTTTCGAAGATCTACCTATGCGCTTGAATGCCCCTGTTGGTGTCACCCGTAACGCTGTCGATCCGGCGCACAGTCGCCCGAAGCGCGAGGCCAGGATTGAGCCGGAGCCTGTTGTGGAACCGGTGCCGGCTGCCGACTCCAGTGTCAGCCGCACGGACCTGAACAGGCAGCAGCCGACTGTTCGCAAGGGTACGCGGCAGACCGGAAATCTACGTTTTTAAGGTTAAAAGCGGTACTCGGCGCCGGCGCCTGCATACCACGAGCGCCCCGGCGCAGCTTCGTAGTACCGACCGTTCCCGTCCCCGACAATCACCGAACCCACGTACTGGCGATCCAGCAAGTTATCCAGGCGCAAGGTCTGGTGAAAGGTCCAGTGCTCCACCTTCTGCTCAAAGCGCGCACGCCAGTTGAACACGCTGTAGCCCGGTGCCGCGTGCTGCTGGTTGGTGTCTTCGACGTAGACCTTGCTGCGGTACATGCCTTCCAGGGCGGTGGTGACCCAGTCCCGGGGTTTCCAGTTCAGTTCGGCGAATAGTGTGGTTTGCGGAACGCCGGGGAGGTAGTTGCCTTTGTCCACGGGTTTGCCGCCGCCGATGAAGTCGCTGTCGTAGGTGGCTTGCAGGCGGGTGTAGGCGATGTTGGTGCTCCACTGCTCGCTGAGCTGGCTTTCGATACCCAGTTCGAAGCCGCGACGCAGGGTGCGGCCGGCGTTCTGGTAGCTGGTGCGGCCGCCGATCGATTGATCCACCACCAACTCATCCTCGGTGGTGATCTGGAAGACAGCGGCGTTGACCCGGGTATCGTTCAGCTGTGCCTTCAAGCCCACTTCATATTGCGTACTTTCGGACGGCTTCAGGCCGAAGTTAAACCCTTCGACACTGCCCGGCGCATACGCCAGTTCAGCCTGGGTCGGCGTCTCGAAACCCTTGCCGGCACTGACGTAGCCGTGCAGATCGGGCGTGAAGGCGTACATCACGCTGACGGACGGCGTGTTCTTCTGGTAGGTCTTGTTGCCGCTGGAGTCGCCGTTGCTCAGGAACTGGTCGTCGACGTCCAGTTCCATGGTGCTGTGGCGCACCCCGGCTTGCAGGGTCCAGCGGTCGATGGCCCAGTTGGCCTGGATGTAGGGATCGAGGCTGCGAGCGGTGTCGATTTCATCCCGGCGTAGCTGGCCTTTTACGCCAAGGGTGTTGCCGCTGTAGTTCTGGTAGCCGTGGCGGCTGTCTTCGCTCTGGTCGAAATCCAGGCCGGTGATGATCATCAGTTCGCCCGGCACGCTGTCGATTGGCTGCATCCAGCGCACGGAGCCGCCGTAGAACTTGCGGTCGAACTGCACCACGCCGCCGCCGCGTTCGTTGGCGGGCGTTCCCTTGGGAATCGACAAATATTGAATCACACTCCGCCGCCCGGTGTAGGCATTCACCTGCAGCGTTGCATCACCAAAGTACCGCTCGTAATTCATCCCCAGTTGCTGGTGGTCGATGCTTTTGCGGGTGTTGTACAGCTCTGCGGCGCTGCTGACGGAGCGCGGGTCAGCCTTGTACGCCTCCCACGCCTGCCCCAACGGATCCTGCGTGCCGTTCTGCTCCAGACTGCTGTAGATCAGCGCCAGTTTGCTGTCTTCATCAGGCTCGAAATTCAGCTTGGCAAAGGTCTGGTCGCGGCGGGCGCTGCTGTGGTCGCGATAGCCATCGGTGTCCATGCGAGAGGCGTCCAGCACAAAACCTGCGCCGTCTGCCGCGCCTTCGGCAGTCAGGTGGTTTTTGCTCAGGCCGTCACTGCCCACCAGCGTCTCGGCGCCGATGCGCGGCGGGCCTTCACCGTTGCGGGAAAACATCTGGATCACACCGCCCGCATTGCTGCCATACAGCGTAGCGGCCGGGCCGCGCAGGACCTCGATGCGCTCGGCGGTGTCGAGGTTGAACGTGGCCGCCTGGCCCTGGCCGTCCGGGGTGCTGGCGGGGATGCCGTCGGCGATCAGCTTGATGCCGCGCACCCCAAATGCCGAACGGGCACCGAAGCCACGGGAGGAAATCTGCAAGTCCTGGGCATAGTTCTGGCGGTTTTGAACCACCAGGCCGGGTACGCGAGACAGCGCTTCGGAAGCATTGATACCCAACTGGCCATCGCTGATTTGCTCACGGCTGATGCTGTCTACCGAATAAGGCAGGTCAAACGACGGGCCGGCGCTGCGCGAGCCGGTGACCACGCTCGGGTCGAGGATCAGCGGCGCCTCGTCGGCTTGGGCGCTGTTACACAGCCCCAAAAGACCAGGGAGCAACAGCGCAAAACGTGTAGGAGCAACAGCTTTCATGAGCAAACCAACATCCATAGAGCACGCAAAAGCGCGCGAGTTTAACGATTCAACTGCTCTTTGCCGAATACTCTTCTTGCCGATTGCCGGTGCCTACGTCTTACACAACTCTGGGTTAAGATGCCCGACTTGCGCCAAAGGGAATTGCTCGTGAATCCTACAAAGAATCTTCTGCTCGCCGCCATTTTCCTTTCGACCACTGCCTGCGGCACGATCAATACCGTCTTTCGCCCGGACGCCGTTGCCAGCCAGAACCTCAAGGAATCGCGCAGTTATTGTGAAAACGTGCCGCGTATCTACAGTGGGGTGATCTACGGTTTTTGCACATTGAACGGCGCCCCCGACACCACCAAAGAGCACACCCGCGATGCCTCCGGGTCCTTGCCGATCTTCGCTGCCGAGCTTGTGGGCTCCGGCCTGCTCGACACCCTCGTGCTGCCCTACACGGTCTACCGCCAGAACAAGGACGGCAGCATCGAGATTTTCCGCTAGGCCTGCAGTGACAACCGGTCGCCACAATCCCTAGATCATCCCGCGCCGTGTTTACGCTATAATCCCGCCCTTTAGCTGTTTCTCGCCCAGGCGGGGAGCACACTTTTTTCAGGCGTGACGCGCCTGCATGCAGACTAAAAGAGGCTAGACCCCTGTGGCATTGACGATTCTTGGCCTGTCCGGCGCCCTTAGCCATGATCCTTCCGCAGCCTTGTATATCGACGGCAAGCTGATTGCGGCCGCCGAAGAAGAGCGCTTCGTACGCGACAAACATGCAAAGAACCGCATGCCCTACGAGTCGGCGAAGTTCTGCCTGGAACAAGCCGGTATCAAGCCTTCCGACGTTGACGTTGTTGCGATTCCGTTCGCACCGATCAGCCTGTTCGGCGAGGCCCGCTGGCACTATGCCAAGCGTTACTGGTACGCCCCGGACCGCGCCCTCGACGCGATCCTGATGGGCAACCGTCGCTACAAGCGCTATCGCAACAAGATCGTCTGGTGCCTGGAGCAACTGGGTTTCGATCCGAAGAAAATCAAGATCGAACCGGTTGAACACCACCTGGCCCACGCTTCCAGCGCCTATCACTGCTCGGGCTTCCAGGAGAAGACCGCGATCCTCGGGATCGACGGTAAGGGTGAGTACGCCACCACCTTCTTCGGCTACGGCGAAAACGGCAAGATCCACAAGATCAAGGAATTCTACGATCCGGACTCCCTCGGCGGCCTGTATGGCGCGATCACCGAGTTCCTCGGTTTCGAGATGCTCGACGGTGAGTTCAAGGTCATGGGCATGGCGCCGTATGGCGATGCCAGCAAGTACGATTTCTCGCGCCTGGCCTCCTTTGAAAACGGCGAGCTGGTGATCAACACCGACTACGCCAACGTCATCGGCCTGCGTCGCTACAAAGAGAAGGGCAAGGGTTTCTACTTCTCGCCAAAACTGATCGAGTGGCTGGGGCCTAAGCGCGAAGGTGATATCGCCGACGAGCCGTACATCCACTACGCGGCCAGCATGCAGGCACTGTTCGAGAAGCTGGCGTTGCAGATGATCGACCATTACTTGGGCGACATCCTCAAAGACACCGGCAAGCTGGCCTTCGCCGGCGGTTGTGCGCTGAACGTCAAGCTGAACCAGAAGATCATCGCCCGTGACGACGTCAAGGAGCTGTTCGTGCAGCCGGCGTCCGGCGATGCCGGTACTGCGGTTGGTGCAGCCGCCTACGTGTCCCACGCCCGTGGCGTACCGGTTGAGAAGATGGAACACGTCTATCTCGGCCCGTCCTACAGCAACGAAGACGTGATCGCCGCGTGCGCCAAGCACCCAAGCAAACCGGTATGGCGCCAGATCGAAAACACCCCGAAACGCATCGCCAAGATCATGGTCGACGGCAACCCGGTGGCCTGGTTCCAGGGCCGCATGGAGTTTGGCCCCCGTGCCTTGGGCGGTCGTTCGATCATCGGTTGCCCAAGCGCCACCGGCGTGGCTGACCGGATCAACCACCAGATCAAGTTCCGCGAGCGCTGGAGGCCTTTCTGCCCGTCGATGCTCGACACCGTCGCGCCGCAGATGATCAAGGTCGATCACCCTGCGCCGTTCATGACCTTCACCTTTGAAGTGTCGGAAGAGTGGAAAACCCGCGTGCCGGAAGTGGTCCATGAAGACGGTACCTCCCGTGCCCAGGTGCTCAAGCGCGAATACAACCCGCGCTACTACGACATGATGAAAGAGCTGGAAGTGCTGACCGGCAACGGCGTGTCGCTGAACACCTCGCTCAACCGTCGTGGTGAAGCGATGATCTGCTCGCCGACTGACGCGCTTAACATGTTCTTCGGTTCCGACCTGCAGTACTTGATCATGGAAGACATCCTGGTGGTCAAGGACGGCGTGGACCCTTATGACGCTGTGGTCTAAATGCTGAACCGCTTCCAGGGCTGGCGTGAACGTGGCTGGACGCCTGTCGAGGCCGAGGTTTACGCCCAGGCCTGGCAGCGTTTTGGCGGCAGCGTGGCGACTCATCCGCAGATCGTCGAGCGGCTGGCGCACCTGGCGCAGATTCCGGTGCGTTACCTGGGCTGGGAGCAGGACGGCGAGCTGAAGGGTGCAATTGCTACCTGGGGGCGCGACCTGGCCCTGTCCAAGGACGTGCTCAAGCGCAAAGGCAAAAAAGGCCTGTTTGATCTGGGTAACGCCGAGATCATCCTGCCGATTGCCGCCGATGCGCAGTTGCCGCTGCGCCATCGCGCGCGTTATCTCTCTGCACTGAATGAGGGGCGCGTAAGCACCCTCAAGCCCCAGGCCGAGCAGTTGGCCATGGCGCGTACCCCGGAAGAGCTGTCGAAAAAGTTTCGCTACAACCAGCGCCGCGAATTGCGTTTGCTGGAAGAGGCGGGCGGTGTGGTGCGGGCGGTCGGCGAGTTTTCCAGCAGCGAACTGGCCGCGATTTATTGCGACCTGTTCCAGCGGCGCTGGGGTTTCCCGGCTGCGGGCGCCGAGCGTCTGGCAGAAGTGCTGGAGCTGCTCAAGGAGTTCCTGTTCGGCTCGGTGCTGTTTCTCAATGACGCTGCGATTGCCGTGCAACTGGTGTATCAGGTGCAGGCGCCGGAATGGGTCAGCGCCGAGTACGTCAACGGCGGTGTCGACCCGGAAACCAAGGCATTCAGTCCTGGCAGCGTGTTGAGCTTCCTGAATACCCAAAGTGCCTGGGAGCAAGCGCGGGCGAGCGACAAGCCGCTGCGTTTCTCCTTCGGGCGATCCGATCGTGAATACAAGGAGCGCTGGTGTAATCCGGTGCCGGTGTTCAGCGTATGAGTCGCAAACAGCAACTGCTCAAGCAGCATCGACGCAACAAGCGTATTGCGTTGTTGGTGGGCCTGTTGCTGTTGGTGGCCGTGGGTGTGCTGGTGGCCTGGTGGTTGCCGCTGCTGCTGGCCGTGATGCTGTGGGCTGCGCATGAAGCCTGGTTTGCCGACCATCTGTTCTACTCGCCTAAAGACGACTATGAGTACGCGTTTCCTGAAGGGAGCGAGTGCGCGGGTCTGCGTCTTGAAGCAGGACGCCTGCTGTTGGACATGCCCTTGGTGGGCGATGAAACCCTGATCGTAGGGGTTGAACTCAAAAGCTCGTGGCTGGGGCGTTTTCTCGACCCGGCGGTGGAAGTGTCGGGCCTGGATGCACCAGACCGGCAAGTCTTCGAGCGGGGTGTCGCAGGCCGGCGCTATCTCAACCTGACAGGCATGGGCGAAGCGCTGTCCGGAGGTAAGCTGCGCTTGCGCGGGCGTTTCTGCCGGATCAAGGGGCAGCCGACGCTGTGGTTGTTCCGCCAGCCGGATTACCATCGCCAGCGTGTGATGGTGATCGCGCCCCATGCCGACGATGCCGAGCTGGCAGCTTTCAGCCTTTACAGCCAGGCCGATGAGAGCTGGATCGTCACGCTCACGGCGGGCGAAATCGAAGCCGATCACTATCAACAAATGGGCATGCCCAAGGCCGATGCCGCACGGCTCAAAGGCCGCCTGCGTGCCTGGGACAGCGTTACCGTGCCTCGCTGGGCGGGCGTACCCGAGGCGCAGTGCGTGCAGTTGGGTTACTTCTGCATGCAACTGCCGGCGATGCAGGCCGCGCCGGATCAGCCCCAGGCTTCCCGGGAAGCTCAGTTGGACGATACGCGGCTGTTTCGCCAGTTCAATGCCCTGGCCTTGCCCGGGGATGTGGACGGTGCCCCGACCTGGAACAACCTGATCGCCGACCTGCGGGCGTTGCTGCTCAAGGCGCGCCCACAGGTGATCGTGTTGCCAACACCGCTGCTGGATCCGCACCCGGATCACATCTGCGCCCACGCCGCGATCCTTGAGGCCCTGCAAGGCCTGGAATGGCAACCCGACACGTTGCTCGGCTACGCCAACCACCTGCATGATAATGATCGTTGGCCCATGGGCGACTCGGGCGCTGGTGTGGCCTTGCCGCCACGCTTTGATGCCACGCGTGAACTGGTGCCTTGCAGCTTGCCGTTGACGCTGAGCCAGCAGCAAGACAAGGCCATGGCGCTGGGCATGATGCACGACTTGCAGCCGCGGGCGCCGTTCAAGCGCCGCGTGCGCAGGTGGTTGCAGCAATTACTGGCGGGCCGTAGTCCATCGCCTTACGGAGAAAATGAATTCTTCCGCAAGGCGGTGCGCCGCCATGAATTGCTCTGGGTTTTAAAGCAGGACTGAGACCTTATTGAAGGCAGGCTTGCAGCGCCTGCCGCCCCTTTTTTCGCCGGGCTGCGTGCCCGCAGCCAGATTGCAGCATGGAGAGTTATGAAACCTCGTTTCAAGGTTTTGCAGTTACAGCCGGACTACAACGTCAAGACCCACGACTTCGCCGACCTCGGCGAGCAGATCGTCAAGGCCTTGCCGGCTGAACGTTTCGAGGTCACATCCGGGTTTCTCAGCGGCCGTCCGCTGCCCGGCCAGCCCCTGAGCGTGGCTGAACACTCCCATTACTTCGAGCTGCCGGAAAAGTCCCTCAAGGGCATCCGTTTTGGCGCCATGTGGCAGATCTACAAATACTGCCGCGAGCAGAAATTCGACGTGGTCATCTGTAACCGCTTCAAGTCGGTGAACATGATGCTGTCCCTCAACCGCTGGTTGAAGATTCCCCTGTGCATCGGCATCTCCCACGGTTTTGGCGAGTACGCCCGTGGCTATCGCCGGCGCCAGACCCAGAAGTGGGTCAGCCCGGCGTGGCGATTTGTCGGGGTGTCGGCCGCGGTCAGGGATTACCTGGTGGACCTCAACTGTGGGTTCACCCGCGAAAACACGACCTTTGTCACCAACGCCATCGACATCCCCCAGGCCGAAGCCTTGCAGTTGCCGCGCGATGAAGCGCGCAAGGCCCTGGGCCTGCCGCTGGAGGCGCGGATGATTGGTGCCTTGGGCCGCCTGGTACCGATCAAGGGCCACACCCATTTGCTGCAAGCCTTCGCCACCCTCAAGGACAAATACCCTGAGGCTCAGGTGGGGATCATCGGCTCTGGTCGCGCCGAAGCGGACCTGCGTGCCGACATCGAGCGCCTGGGCCTGACCGGCCGTGCACACCTGCTGGGCTTTCGTGAAGATGGCATGAAGTACGTGCGCGGTTTCGACATCTGGACCATGCCGTCGTTGTTCGAGGGCCTGGGCCTGGCGCTGCTGGAAGGCATGAGCGGCCATTTGCCGGTGATCGCCTCCAATGGCCCGGCGATGTTGCCGTTGGTGGAAGGTGCGGGCGGCCTGTCCCATGACCCGGGCAACGTCGAGCAACTGGCGGTGGCGCTGGACACTTACCTGGCGTTGAGCGACGAGCAGTTGCGTGCCAAGGGCGAGCAAGTGTTCCGCTACCTGGAAGAAAACCACACCCTGGACGAGTTCCGGCACAAGTATTTGAACCTGATCGAAACCGGTCTGCGCGAAGTAGGTAAAGCATGAGTCTGCAGCAACCTTTGGTCACCGTGATCATTGCGTCGTACAACCACGGGCCGTACATCGAGCAGAGCATCCTCAGTGTGCTTGGCCAGACCTACGCCAACATCGAATTACTGGTGGTGGACGACGGTTCCAAGGATGACAGCGTAGAGCGCATCCAGCGCTTGCAGGCCGAGCACGGGTTTGACTTCCAGGTTCAGCAGAACCAAGGCCTGACCAACACCCTGAATGGCGCCATCGCCCGCGCTAAAGGCAGCCTGATCGCGCCATTCGGTTCCGATGACATCATGCTGCCCGAGCGTATTGCCACTCAGGTTGCCTACATGGAAGGCAAGCCGAAGGTGGGCATCTGTGCCGGCAATATCGAGTTGATCGATGGTGACGGCAAGCCGTACCCGGAGAAGAAGCAGCGCCGCGATTTGCCGTTTCGCAGCCTGGATTTCGATGACCTGTTCCTGGACCGCAAACCCTTTCCGCCGGCACCGACCCTGATGATCCGCCGGCAGGCGTTGGAAGAGGTCGGGGGGTTCGATCCACTGATTCCGCTGGAAGACTTGCTGATCGAATTGAAGATTGCCCACGCCGGCTACACCATTGACGTGTTGAGCGTGGTGATGGCGCGCTATCGCCAGCACGCGACCAATACGTACAAGAATCATCGCTACATGATCCAGAACATCCTCAAGACCTACGGGTTGTTCAGCGATCACCCGGCCTATGATCAGGTTCGCTACAACTTCCTGAACTCGATGTTCCTCAAGACAGCCGACCGCGACCGCCCGCTGGCGCGGGAGATCCTCAAGCAGATTCCCTTGAAGTTCTGGGGTCGCAAGACCTTGCGTGGGTTGGTGCGGCTGTATCTGGCACCGCAGCGCAGTTCATAGGGCTTTGGCCTGGCCATTGCGTATAGCGCAATGGCCAGGGGCTTGGAACCTCAGCGGTTCAAACCATCACTTGGCCGGGTTCGCGACCTGTGCGACCGGACGATTGAGCTTCAGCACCTGTTCACGGATCTTCGCCGTGGCGCTTGGCGAGGCAACCGAGGCATAGCCCTTGGCCAATTGCTCGAAATGCGTTTCGAACAACCAACTGCGGTCCTGAGGATAACGCTGCATGTGCCGCAGGTTGCGCTGGCGCAGGGCGTTACGCAGAGCCGACGGGTAGATGCGCATGTCGGCCACGTCAATCAGGCCGAACTCGCCGTCATCCATCAACAGCACGTTGCCCAAATGCAGGGAGCGGAAGTACACCCCGCGCTCGTGAAGCTGGGCCATGAACCCGCCGAAACGCTCAATCAGCGACTCTCGCAGGCTGCTGTCCAGGCTTTGCAGGGCCTGGCGCAGGGTCAGCCCGGGCAGCGGCTGATAACGTACGGCGCTGCTGGCGTCCTGCAGTTGGTAGAGATTGAGGATGGCCGGTGATGGAATCCCCAATGCGCGCAACTGCTCGCTGTTGCTGGCAAAGCGCTCCGAATAGGGATTGAAGCTGCCTGACGTGTACCAGCGACGAGGGCGGAACAGCTTGAGGAAGCTGCCATCCTCCAGGCGCAGGACCTTGGGCCCCAGGCCGTCGGCTTCAATCACGTGGGCGTGGGCGCACAACTGTTCGAAGTCTTGAGGTTTCAGGCGTTGTACCGGCATGCGCAGCAGGCTGCGGCGACGCTGGGCGATGCTCAGGCCGGCGATCAGTGCCAGCGGGATCCACAGCAGGAACCAGTGCTCTTTTGGCCGCGAGAGAATGCCGCCGCCTTCGGTGAGGCCGGCACCGATGCCGTAGGCCAGCAGGGAAGAGGCCAGGATGAACAACGGCTGTGCACGTTCCTTGAGGCTTTTGTACAGGCCCCAACCGAGCATGAAGGCCCATGGGATGAAGCCGATGATGCCGACGTAATACAGCACACCCAGAGCAAAGCTGTGGGGCTCGCGCAGCTGATAGCCGTCGGCAAGCGTCAGGTACAGCTCTGAATCGTAGCTGTGGCCGATCCAGGGGTGTTCGGCGATACGCTCAAGCGACATGCCCCAGAGTTCGAAGCGGAAGGAGCTGCCACGATTGGTGATCAGTTCGGGATAGAACAGCAATAACGCCACCGCGCTCAGCACCATGCCGGCAATCAGCAGGGCCGAGCGCCGATTGCGAGTGGTAAAACTCATCCAGAGTACGGCGAGGACCAGTGCAACCAGCGGCGTTCTCGAGCCGGTGGCCAGCACTGCAGCGGCCATGATTGCCAGTGCCGGAACGCTGAACCAGAGCACGTGCGCACGCTTGGTGGTCATGCATACGTACAGCCAGTAGACGCAGAAGAATCCGAATACGTGAGAGCTCAGTAGCGCATTATCAAGAGCCCCACGCCCGCCGATCATTCGCGAGCCATCCGAGATGTGGGGAGCAAAAGCCACCAGGCTGCAGGCACTGGAGACCAGCGCAATCAGCGCGGCGCAGAAGAAGATCGGTTTGAACAGTTCGTTGCGGTAATGCAGCAACAGTCCGAAACCGGCAAACAGCGTGAAGGTATTCGGTGGCCGCTTGAACAGGTCGGAGTCTGTCGTGGCCTCAGGGCTCCAGAGCAGGCTGGTGAGCGCCCAGCCCGAGAAAACCAGGAAGGCAATCGCCAGGGGCTCGCGCAATACCTGCTTGAGCTCCGTCGGGCGCAGGCACAGCAGCAACAGTGTCGGTGCGGCGAACAGCAGGTAGTAAAACCTGTGCAGCACATTTCGATTGGTAACGAAGAACAGCGCACTCAGGAGCAGCAACAAGCCGATGGGCAGAATCCACAGACAGAGGAAGTCGAAAACGCGGTTTGAGCCATATGTAAGGCGCTTGGATTGCATACAGAAAAGCCGTTCCAGAATAAAGAAAGCCGACCATACTAAAGTAGTGGCTATACAATGTCGCCCGTTGGATCCAACGGGGCCGCGGTTGTGCTGCGTGCAAGTACAACAGAGAAGCTGTGCTAAAGTCAGCCTCCTTTTTCAAAACCGCCGCGTGATATGACCGACTCCAGTCCGAGCGCAAGCCCTTCGAGCTTGAAAATATACTTCCGTCTGCTCAGCTACGTTAAGCCTTATGCCGGCTTGTTCGCGCTGAGTATCGTCGGCTTTCTGATTTTCGCGTCGACCCAGCCGATGCTGGGCTACATCCTCAAGTACTTTGTCGACGGCCTGTCCAACCCTGAAGCGGTGTTGTTCCCCACGGTACCTGGCCTGCGGGACCTGCAACTGCTGCAGGCCGTGCCGCTGCTGATCATCCTGATCGCCGCGTGGCAGGGCCTCGGCTCGTTCCTGGGCAACTACCTGCTGGCCAAGGTTTCCCTGGGCCTGGTGCATGACCTGCGGGTGCAACTGTTCAACAACCTGCTGACCTTGCCGAACCGCTATTTCGACAATCACAACTCCGGGCACCTGATTTCCCGCATCACCTTCAACGTGACCATGGTCACCGGTGCGGCGACCGATGCCATCAAAGTGGTGATTCGCGAAGGCATGACGGTGATCTTCCTGTTCGCCTCGTTGCTGTATATGAACTGGCGCCTGACCCTGGTGATGATTGCCATCCTGCCGTTGATTGCGGTGATGGTCAGCACCGCGAGCAAGAAATTCCGCAAGCAGAGCAAGAAGATCCAGGTGGCGATGGGTGACGTTACCCACGTTGCCTCGGAAACCATCCAGGGCTACCGCGTAGTGCGCAGCTTCGGCGGTGAGGTGTATGAGCAGAAGCGCTTCCTCAAGGCCAGCCTGAGCAACACCAACAAGCAACTGCGCATGACCCGTACCGGCGCGATCTATACGCCGGCGCTGCAACTGGTGATCTACAGCGCCATGGCGGTGCTGATGTTCCTGGTTCTGTACCTTCGCGGCGATGCTTCTGCAGGTGACATGGTGGCCTACATCACGTTGGCCGGCCTGTTGCCCAAGCCGATTCGCCAGCTCTCTGAAGTCAGCTCAACCATCCAGAAAGGCGTGGCCGGTGCCGAAAGCATTTTCGAGCAGTTGGATGAAGATGTGGAAATCGATCGCGGTAGCATCGAGCGCGACAAAGTCAGCGGTCGCCTGGAAGTGCGCAACCTGAACTTCACCTACCCGGGCACCGAGCGGCATGTCCTCAAGGACATTACCTTTACCGCAGAGCCCGGGCAGATGGTTGCCCTGGTGGGCCGTTCGGGCAGCGGCAAGTCGACCCTGGCCAGCCTGATCCCGCGTTTCTACCACCACGAGAGCGGCGAGATTCTGCTCGATGGCGTGGAAATCGAAGACTACCGCCTGCTCAACCTGCGTCGGCACATCGCCCAGGTGACCCAGCACGTGACCCTGTTCAGCGACACCGTGACCAACAACATCGCCTACGGTGACCTGGCCGGCGCGCCGCGGGCCGATGTCGAGGCGGCGGCGGCCGATGCTTATGCCAAGGACTTCATCGACCAGTTGCCTAAAGGCTTCGATACCCAGGTCGGCGAAAACGGCGTGCTGCTGTCCGGTGGCCAACGCCAGCGCCTGGCAATTGCCCGGGCCTTGCTCAAGAACGCTCCGCTGCTGATCCTCGACGAGGCGACCTCGGCGCTGGATACCGAGTCGGAGCGCCATATCCAGGCAGCCCTGGACAAGGTCATGCAAGGCCGTACTACGCTGGTCATCGCCCACCGCCTGTCGACCATCGAGAAGGCCGACCTGATCCTGGTCATGGACGATGGCCGAATCGTCGAGCGCGGTACCCACGGCGAACTGCTGGCTCAAAACGGTTATTACGCCCGCCTGCACGCCATGGGCCTGGACGCGCCGATCCCGGCCGACATCACCTGATTTGTAGGAGCCGGCTTGCCGGCTCCTACATTGCACAAGCCTTTGACAACCCTGTGGTAATATCGCGCCCCTGTTCATTTTGTATGTGGGTTGCTCCATGAAGTTGTCCATGCCGCGATTCGATCAAGCCCCTGTCTTGGTGGTCGGCGATGTCATGCTCGACCGTTACTGGCATGGCGGTACCTCACGGATTTCCCCTGAGGCACCGGTACCGGTAGTCAAGGTCGAGCAAATCGAAGACCGTCCAGGTGGCGCTGCCAACGTTGCCCTCAATATTGCCGCTCTCGGCGCCCCGGCCTCCCTGGTGGGTGTGACCGGCGACGACGAAGCCGCCGACAGCCTGGCCAACAGCCTGCGTGGCGCTGGCGTGCGTGCATTGTTCCAGCGCATCCCGCATCAGCCGACCATCGTCAAGCTGCGGGTCATGAGCCGTCACCAGCAATTGCTGCGTATCGATTTTGAAGAACCCTTCGCCACCGACGCCCTGGCCCTCAGTGCCCAGGTCGACGAGTTGCTCGAAGGCATCAAGGTGCTGGTGCTGTCCGACTACGGCAAAGGCGCCTTGAAAAACCACCAGATGCTGATCCAGGCCGCCAAGGCCCGGGGCATTCCGGTGCTGGCGGATCCCAAGGGCAAGGACTTCTCGATTTATCGGGGCGCCAGCCTGATCACGCCGAACCTCAGCGAATTTGAAACCATCGTCGGCGGTTGCGTCGATGAGCACGAGCTCGTGACCAAGGGCGCCAAGCTCATGGCCGACCTCGACCTGGGCGCCTTGCTGGTAACCCGTGGCGAACACGGCATGACCTTGCTGCGCCCTGATCAGCCGGCGATGCACCTGCCGGCGCGAGCCCGTGAAGTGTTCGACGTGACCGGTGCCGGCGACACGGTAATTTCCACCCTGGCCGCGGCAATCGCAGCAGGCGAGGAACTGCCCCACGCGGTGGCCCTGGCCAACCTGGCGGCGGGTATCGTGGTCGGCAAGCTCGGTACGGCGGCCATCAGCGCCCCTGAACTGCGTCGTGCTATCCAGCGTGAGGAAGGTTCGGAGCGTGGTGTGTTGAGCCTTGAGCAACTGCTGTTGGCGATTGACGATGCCCGTGCCCACAACGAGAGCATCGTCTTCACCAATGGTTGCTTCGACATTCTCCACGCCGGTCACGTGACCTACCTGGAGCAGGCGCGGGCCCAAGGCGATCGCTTGATCGTTGCAGTCAACGACGATGCATCGGTCAGCCGCCTGAAAGGGCCGGGGCGTCCGATCAACAGTGTCGACCGTCGCATGGCGGTACTGGCGGGGTTGGGGGCGGTGGACTGGGTGATCAGCTTTGCCGAGGCGACCCCGGAAAACCTGCTGGCTCAGGTCAAGCCGGATGTACTGGTCAAGGGCGGTGATTATTCGGTCGACCAGGTGGTCGGTGCCGATATCGTCAGTGCTTACGGTGGCAAGGTCAAAGTGTTGGGGCTGGTGGAAAACAGCTCGACTACGGCGATCGTCGAGAAGATCCGCAATAACTGATGGTGGGAGCGGGCTTGTGTGGGAGCGGGCTTGCTCGCGAAAGCGGTGGATCAGTTGGCAGATGCAGTGACTGACACACTGCATTCGCGAGCAAGCCCGCTCCCACATTCGACCGCCGCGACCTGACGTCCGGTTACCGGTTGGCTTTTTTCTTCGGCACAATCTTGCGCAAGATCTGCCGCGCCTTACCCGTCAACCGCTTCAACTTCGACTCTTTCTCCGGCGCGCTCAGCCCCTGCTGCCGCAGCCAATCCTTCCAGCGGATTCGCTCATCACGCACCACCCAGCCTTCCTGCTGTGCAAAGCTCTCAGCCAGATATAACCCTCGCGTACTCGCCGGATACAGCTGATCCTTCTTCAAGGTATACAGCTCTGCACACGGCTGCCCGTCCTTGAGGGGCATCAGGTACAAGTCCGGACGCTGACGGTCCAGGCGGGCCACCAGTTGATCGCCTTCCAGTCGCTCGTCCACATGAAACAGGCTCAGGGACTTTGCTTCCTTGGGCACTTCCAGGCGCAAGTCATAAATCAACTGCAGCGAAGCCGTAGGCAGGTGCACGTAAGCGCGTGGCCGCTCAATCAATTGCATGGTGGCGCAGCGCACCGGGCGCGCGGCCCCGGACAGCGGCGAGAGGCGAAACGGCAACGCTTCGCGGTAGTGCAGGGCAGACGAGTAGGGTGCCGGTAGCCAGGTGTCGTTGAAGCGCCCGCCCAGCCAGCCTTCCGGGGTTTCCAGCAGGCATTCCTCGGCGATTTCCTGAATGGCGGTGTGCAGTGGCAGGTTCAGTTCGTGGGCCGGCACATAACCGGAGATCAGCTTGAGCACCACATCGCCGCGGTCTTGCCGGCGCTGGCGCACCAGCACCCAGTAATCGCGGTTCTGCCAATGCAGAGTCAGGCGTACCGAGACGCCAAGATTGGCCAGTTCCAGTACGAACCGCTCAGTGTCTTGCACCTCCACCGGCTTGCGCCGTTGCAGGGTCTGGGCGAAGTTGAGCGGCATGCCAACGCTCTGGTAACTCAAGCCTTCGGGCGTGGCTTCGACATGCAGCGGCAGTGTTTTAAAGTTACTCGGGTTTTTTCTAATGAGCGTTCGCGCCATGTCGGCTCCTTCTTGCGTCGGGGTCGGCCGCGTCGGCGGCATCAGAGTTGGCGAATGACCTTGGCAGCGGTCGCTACGTTATGGGCGAGGTGCAGCGGATTAATGGTCCCGACAATAGCACTGGCGACGCCGGTTTGCGCAAACAACAACATGAAACTGGCGTGAATTGGATCCACTCCTGATTCGAGGCAGACATGGCCACTGGCTAGTGCCTTTTTCACCAGGATGCCTTTGCCATGGTCGGCGGCATAATCAATGACGGCTTTCTCGGCCTGTTCGTTCAGATTGTAGGTGACCATGGCGCAATCGCCTTGTTCCAGAGCCTTTACGCCGCCTTCGACGGTTTTACCGGAGAAGCCAAAACCGCGAATCTTGCCCTCGCGCTTGAGGTCCGCCAGGGTCTGGTAAACCTCGCAGTCATTGAGGATATGCAGGTCGTTGCCGTCGGAGTGCACCAACACCAGGTCGATAAAATCCGTTTCAAGTCGTTTCAGGCTGCGCTCCACAGACAGTCGGGTATGGGCCGCGCTGAAATCATGATGGGACACGCCCTCGGCGAACTCTTCACCCACCTTGCTGACGATCACCCATTCCTGGCGCTGGCCGCGCAATAGCGGGCCCAGGCGTTCTTCGCTGCGGCCGTAGGCGGGTGCGGTGTCGATCAGGTTGATGCCCAATTGCCGGGCCTGGCGCAACAGCATCCGCGCGGCATCGTCATCGGGAATCTGGAAGCCGCTGGGGTATTTCACCCCTTGGTCGCGGCCCAGCTTGACGGTGCCCAGGCCCAGCGGCGAAACCAGCAGGCCGGTGCTGCCCAGCGGGCGATGAAGGTCATGCAGGGTCGGCAGGGTCATGGCAGCAGTTGCTCCCAGGCAGGTTGGGCGATGGAGGGTTTCGGCAGTTCAGGCAGTTTTTCGGTAGTGCCGGGCTTGATGCCGTCACGTTCCAGTGCGTTGATCACCCGATCAGCAAAGTCCGGCGCCAATGCCAGCTTGGTCGGCCAGCCCACCAGCAGGCGATCCTGCTCGGCGAGGAAGGCGTTGTCCGGGCGGGTCAGGCCTGACTGCAACGGCTCGGCGCGGTCCACGCGCAGGGTGGCCCACTGAGTCTGGCTCATATCGATCCAGGGCAGCAGCTGCGCCAGCTCTTTTTGTGCCGTGGCGATCTGTTGCTCCGGGGTACGGGCCACACCTTCGGCCTCGGCGATATCGCCGCCCAGGTACCACACCCAATTGCCATCGGCGGCGGGGTGTGTGGTAACGGTGATTCGCGGCTTGGTGCCGCCACCCAGGCAGTGCGCATACAGCGGCTTCAGGCCGGGGCCCTTGGCGATGATCATGTGCAGCGGTCGGCGTTGCATCGCGGGCTGGCTCAGGCCCAGGGCGCTGAGCAGGTCAGCGGTGCCGCCACCGGCGCTGAGGACGATACGTTGGGCGCGGATCTCGCGGCCATCGACCTTCAGGCCTGCCAGCGTGCCGTCTTCCATTAACGGTTCGATCTTCTCCCCGGCAAGCAGGCCGTCACCGGCCAGTTGCGCCAGGCGTTCGATCAGGCTCGGGACGTCGATCACCAGTTCGGCCAGGCGGTAGACCTTGCCCTTGAAGCGGCGGTCTTGCAGGGCCGGTGGCAGGTCATCGCCCTTCACTTGGTCCACGCGGCCACGCACGGCCTTGCTGGCAAAGAAGCTGGTGAGGTTGCCGGCGATAGTCCCCGGCGACCACAGATAGTGGGCTTCGGACAGCAGTCGCACGCCGGAAAGGTCCAACTCGCCGTTGCCCGCCAGGGCTTCGCGCCAGCGGCGGGGCATGTCGGCGATGGCTTCGGAGGCGCCGGTCAGGGCGCCGTGCAGTGCGTATTTCGCACCGCCGTGGATGATCCCCTGGGACTTCACGCTTTGCCCGCCGCCGAGGGTGGCGCTTTCCACCAGCACCGTGGAAAAGCCCTGGCGGCGCAGGCGCGCATTGAGCCAGAGGCCGGCAACCCCGGCGCCGACAATCAGAACGTCGGTGGAAATAACGGATGGCATGCAGCGACCTCAGTGTTCAAGACAAGAGGCGCAGTATACAGGCACAGCGCGGTGGCGATTTGTCGGTGATCAGTGCCCGGCCGTTTTCGAGAACAACTGAATCACCACCACCCCAAGCACAATCAGGCCCATCCCCAGCATCGCCGGGATATCCAGTTTCTGCCCATAGATAAACAGCGCGGCGATGCTGACCATCACGATGCCCATCCCGGCCCACACTGCATACGCGACACCCACCGGCACGGTGCGCACCACCAGCGTCAGCATCCAGAAGGCCACACCGTAGCCGACGATCACCAGCAACAGCGGGATAGGCGTGCTGAAACCCTTGATCGCTTTCATGGAAACGGTGGCGATCACTTCCGAGCAGATGGCAATGGCCAGGTAATAGTAGGCGGCGTTCATGGGTAAATCCTCGGTACAGGGGTTCAACCGTAGGAGCGAGCTTGCTCGCGAAAATAGTCAACGATGACGCAGTGCATCTGGTTTAACGCGGCGCGCTGAGGCTTTTCGCGAGCAAGCTCGCTCCTACAAAGGTCGGCATTCTAGAGACTTTCCAGATGCGGTAAAGTCATTACCTATCCGAATTAAAGATGGGTTGAGCCATGAGCGTGCAGTGGAGTCTTGAGCAGATGCGCCTGTTTGTAAGCGTCGCGGAGCAACGCTCGTTTTCGGCGGTGGCACGGGATCAGCGCAGGGCGCAGTCGGCGGTCAGCAATGGGATTGCCTTGCTGGAGGCGGACCTGGGCCTGTGTCTGTTTGATCGCAGCAGCGGCCGCCAGCCCCGTTTGACCGAGGCCGGCACGGCATTGCTCGAAGAGGCGCGGGAAGTCTTGCGCCAGTGTGAGCGCCTGAATGGCCGCGCCTTGTCGTTGATGCGCGGCGAAGAGGCGCGCCTTCGCCTGGCCCAGGATGAAGCCATGCTCTATCAGCCGGTGCTCGATAGCCTCGAAGCGCTGGCGGGAAAATTTCCCAGCCTGGAGGTGCAGTTGTCCAGCGCGGCCCAAGGCGATGTCGCGCGCAAACTGGTGGAGCGCAAGGCCGATCTGGGCCTGCTGTTCTATCACGATCAAATCCCCGAAGCGCTGGAGCGCCGGGTGCTGGGCAGTGTGGAGATGGTGACCGTGTGCGGTATCGGTCATCCCATGGCCAAGGAACAGTTCGTGGATTGCCAGCGCCTGGCACAGTTTCGCCAGTTGCTAATGGCCACTCAGACCAGTGTGTATCCCGGCAGCGAGGCCGCCAGCCCGCAAGTGTGGCGGGCTGACAGTTTCTACGTGCTGGCCGAATGGCTGGCGCGGGGCCTGGGTTGGGCCTGGTTGCCACGGCATGTGGTGCAGTATCCGGCCTATCAGAACCAGATGGTCGAACTCAACAGCGAATGGACCCCGCCGGCGCTGGTGGTGGAGTTGGTCTGGCGCCGCGACGAACCCCTCGGCCCGGCCGCGCGTTTCCTCGCAGAACGTTTTGCCGAGTGCTTGCAGGCGATCGACTGAAAAAGCCGATAAACTCCGCCGCCATGAATAGAACTCTCTACAGCTGTCTGTTTTACCTGGCGCTGCCGTTGGTGGCTTTACGTCTGTGGCTGCGCTCACGCAAGGCGCCGGCTTACGCGAAGCGCGTGGGTGAGCGCTTTTCCTATGGCTTGCCGGTGATGCAGCCTGGCGGGATCTGGGTGCACGCCGTGTCGGTGGGCGAAAGCATCGCCGCTGCGCCGATGATCCGCGGTCTGCTGGAACGTTATCCACAGCTGCCGATCACCGTCACCTGCATGACGCCCACCGGTTCCGAGCGCATCCAGGCGTTGTTCGCCAACGAGCCAAGCATCCAGCATTGCTACCTGCCGTACGATTTGCCCTGTGCGGCCAAGCGGTTTCTCGATCGCGTGCAGCCGAAACTGGCGGTGATCATGGAGACCGAGCTGTGGCCCAACCATATTCATCAGTGCGCCCAGCGCGGGATCCCCGTGGCATTGGCCAACGCACGGCTGTCGGCCCGGTCGGCCAAGGGCTACGGGCGTTTCGCCAAGCTGACGGCGCCGATGTTGGCGGAAATGAGCCTGTTCGCCGTACAGACCGAAACCGAGGCCGAGCGTTTTCGCAGCCTGGGTGCACGGCCCGAGACCGTCGAGGTCACCGGCTCGATCAAGTTCGACCTGACCATCGACCCGCAACTGCTGGAGCGCGCCGCCGCCTTGCGTGAGCAATGGCACGCCAGCGAACGCCCGGTGTGGATAGCCGCCAGCACCCACGAAGGCGAAGATGAAGTGGTACTCGCCGCCCATCGCCAGTTGCTCGCCAGCTATCCCAATGCGTTGCTGATTTTGGTGCCGCGCCATCAAGAGCGCTTCAACCCGATGTTCGAGCTGTGCCAGCAGCAAGGCTTCGCCACCGTGCGTCGCTCCAGCGGCGAGGCGGTGACGGCGCAGACTTCCGTGTTGCTGGGCGACACCATGGGCGAGTTGCTGTTTCTGTATGCCCTGGCCGACAGCGCCTTTGTCGGCGGCAGCCTGGTCGCTACGGGCGGGCATAACCCGCTGGAGCCGGCAGCCTTGGCCAAGCCGGTGATTTGCGGGCCCCACGTGTTCAACTTCCTTGAAATCAGCGCAATGATGCGCGACGCCGGGGCGTTGCAGGAAGTGGACGATGCCGAGGGTTTGGCGGTGGCGGTGCAGCGCTTGTTCGAGCTGCCGCGTGACGCGCAGAAGATGGGGCAGGCGGGGCTGGCGGTGATGCGCGCCAATCAGGGGGCGTTGAAGCGTTTGCTGGACGGGTTGGGCAGACTGCTGAACGTCTAACAACACAAATCAAATGTGGGAGCGGGCTTGCTCGCTCCCACATTGAGTTATTCGGCAGTCTTAGTAACCGGGGTTAGCCTTCAACTGCGCCGCGGCCGCCTTGGCCAGGTCCGGCGGCAGGAAGTCCTTGTCCGGGTTGTAGTCGGCCTTCAAATACCGCGCCAGATCCTGCAAATCCCCCGGGTTCAGCGTTCCCGCCGCCTGCTTTAAGCGCAGGTTGTCGAGGATGTAGTCATAGCGGCTGTTGTTGTAGTTGCGCACCGAGGTGTAGAGCTGGCGCTGGGCGTCCAGCACATCGACGATATTGCGCGTGCCCACCTGGTAACCGATTTCCGTGGCTTCTACTGCGCTCTGGTTGGAGATGATCGACTGGCGGCGCGCCTGCACCTGCTCCACATCGGTGTTCACCGCGCGGTGCAGGTTGCGGGTGTTTTCCACCACCTGGCGACGCAGGCCTTCGCGCTGCTGCTCGGTCTGTCCGAGGCGGGAATAGGATTCGCGCACTTGCGAGCTGGTCAGGCCGCCGCTGTACAGCGGGATCCTCAACTGCAAGCCCACGGTGCGTTGCGACACGTCACCTTGATACGGCTGGCCGAAGGCGCTCGGGTTGCTGAAACCCAGGGCGTCGTTGTCACCTTTTTCATATTGCGCCACGGCGTCCAGGGTCGGCGCGTGGCCGGCCTTGCGTTGCTTGAGGGTTTCTTCGGCGGCGGTGACCGCGTAGTTGCTGGCCAGCAGGTTCAGGTTCTGGCGGCCGGCGGTTTCGACCCAGGCCTTGGCGTCGTTCGGCGACGGTGGCAGCACCGGCAGCGTGTGCACGATGCCCTGGATCGAGTTGTACTGGCGGTTGGTCAGGGTGATCAGCGCTTCAAAGGCGTCGTCCACCTGGCGCTGGGCCAGGATCCGGTTGGCGCGGGCGGTGTCGTAGCTGGCCTGGGATTGCAGCACGTCGGTCTTGTCCGACAGGCCGACGTCAAAGCGTTCATTGGACTGGTCCAGTTGGCGCTTGAAGGCCGCTTCTTCGGCCTTGGTCGAGGCCAGGTTGTCCTGGGCCCGCAGCACGGCGAAGTAGTTTTCGGCGCTTTGCAGGATCAGGTTCTGTTCGGTAGCCGAGAGTTGCAGCGAAGCCTGTTCGTTGACGGCTTCGGCAGCCTGCAGCTGGAACCAGCGATCGGCGCGGAACAGCGGCTGGCTCAGGGTCGCGCGCCAGGAATGCGCATCGCGGTTGACCGTGGCCGCAGGTTGATCGAGCTGGGTGCGCACATTATTGATGTCGGCACCGGCCGACAGGTTCGGCAGCAAGCCGGCGCGGGCCTGGGGCACCACTTCTTTCTGCGCGCCGTATTGGGCGCGGGCGGCGGCCAGGTCGGCGTTGTTGTCCACCGCTTCCTGGTAGACGCTGACCAGGTCGGTTTTGGTCGTCAGGGGCGCTTCAGCTGCCCAGACCAGTCCGTTGGTCGCACAAGACACGGCGAGAGCCAGTGAAAGTTTGCGCAGCATGAGGCGATCCCTAGAATAATATTACGACGATAATTTGTTGCCCAAGGCTAAGGCGGCCCATTCCTGGCGTCAAGACCTCAAGCAGTCACCGAGTGTAGTGGCGCTATCACGGCACAACAATCCTGTAATTACGCCATTCATCACGATGAATGCACCGCCGTTGGCAATTTGCCTGCTCCATGGTCTAGACTGGCCGCGTTCTTGTCGGGGTGCCTTGTTGGAAGGCTGAGATCGGTAAATACCGGATCCCGTTGAACCTGATCAGGTTAGCGCCTGCGTAGGGAACAAGATTTCTCGTCACCCGGCGAGTCCTCTTGTGCTTCGTCCGGGATGTTGTTCGACAATCGAACAGCCCGTGCGCCAAGCACAGCACTGTCACAGTGCGTCCATCCGTCACAGGTTCACTCCGACAAAAATCCACCGCCTGGATAGTTGGAGAGCCCGTGATGAGCATCGAATTAAAAAGCCAAAAATCAAAAAATACCGTGCACCTGAGTGAATCGGCCAAGGTCGACTCCGGTTCCGTACAGCCTTTTACCCGCTCGCAAAAAATCTACGTCCAGGGCACCCGTCCGGATATCCGCGTGCCGATGCGCGAAGTCAGCCTCGACGTGACCCCCACCGACTTCGGCGGTGAAATCAACGCGCCCGTGGTGGTCTACGACACCTCCGGCCCGTACACCGACCCGAATGTGATCATCGACGTGCGCAAAGGCCTGGGGGATGTGCGCTCGCCGTGGATCGAGTCCCGTGGCGACACTGAGCGCCTCTCGGGCTTGAGCTCGCACTTCGGCCAACAGCGCCTGAGCGATGCCGAACTGACTGCCCTGCGTTTCGCCCACGTGAAGAACCCGCGCCGCGCCAAGGCCGGGGCTAACGTCACCCAAATGCACTACGCCCGCAAAGGCATCATCACCGCCGAGATGGAATACGTTGCCATCCGCGAAAACATGAAGCTGGAAGAGGCCCGTGCCGCAGGCCTGCTGGACCAGCAACACGCCGGCCACAGCTTCGGCGCCAGCGTGCCGAAAATCATCACCCCGGAATTTGTGCGCGAAGAAATCGCCCGTGGCCGCGCGATCATCCCGGCCAACATCAACCACACCGAGCTGGAACCGATGATCATCGGCCGTAACTTCCTGGTGAAGATCAACGGCAACATCGGCAACAGCGCCCTGGGTTCGTCCATCGAAGAAGAAGTGGCGAAACTGACGTGGGGCATTCGCTGGGGGTCGGACACGGTGATGGACTTGTCCACCGGCAAACACATCCACGAAACCCGCGAATGGATCATCCGCAACTCGCCGGTGCCGATCGGTACCGTGCCGATCTATCAGGCCCTGGAAAAAGTCGGCGGCGCCGCTGAAGACCTGACCTGGGAGCTGTTCCGCGACACCCTGATCGAACAGGCCGAGCAGGGCGTCGATTACTTCACCATCCACGCCGGCGTGCTGCTGCGCTACGTGCCGCTGACCGCCAAGCGCGTCACCGGCATCGTTTCCCGTGGGGGTTCGATCATGGCCAAGTGGTGCCTGGCGCACCACAAAGAGAACTTCACCTACACCCATTTCGACGAAATCTGCGAAATCATGAAGGCCTATGACGTCAGCTTCTCCCTGGGAGATGGCCTGCGCCCGGGTTCGATTGCCGACGCCAACGACGCCGCACAATTCGGCGAACTGGAAACCCTCGGCGAACTGACCAAGATTGCCTGGAAGCACGACGTGCAAACCATGATCGAAGGTCCGGGCCACGTGCCGATGCAGTTGATCAAGGAGAACATGGACAAGCAGCTGGAGTGCTGCGACGAAGCGCCGTTCTACACCCTCGGCCCGCTGACCACCGACATCGCGCCGGGTTATGACCACATCACCTCGGGTATCGGTGCGGCGATGATCGGCTGGTTCGGTTGCGCCATGCTCTGCTACGTCACGCCGAAGGAACACTTGGGCCTGCCGAACAAGGATGACGTAAAGACCGGGATCATCACCTACAAGATCGCAGCGCATGCGGCGGACTTGGCCAAGGGGCATCCGGGGGCGCAGATTCGTGACAACGCATTGAGCAAGGCGCGCTTTGAATTCCGCTGGGAAGACCAGTTCAACCTGGGCCTGGACCCGGACACGGCGCGTTCGTACCACGACGAAACCTTGCCGAAGGACTCGGCCAAGGTCGCGCATTTCTGCTCGATGTGCGGGCCGAAATTCTGCTCGATGAAAATCACCCAGGAAGTGCGTGAGTACGCGGCCAACCAGCGCATAGAGGCGGTGGATGTGGACGTGGCCAAGGGACTGGCGGAGCAGGCGGAGCGGTTCAAGCAGGAAGGTAGCCAGCTGTACAAAAAGGTCTGATCCGGGATCGCGGGCGCCTGTAAGGGCCTCTTCGCGAGCAAGCCCGCTCCCACATTTTGATTTGTGAACACATTCAAATGTGGGAGCGGGCTTGCTCGCGAAAGCAATCTCTCAAACAACAAATACTCCTCTGAGATAACACCCTTGAGCATTCAAGCGAGTACCTACTCTCCCGACATCGCAGTCCCCTTGGACAAACGCGTCTTCGGCGCCCGCGATCTCTTTTCCCTGTGGTTCTCCCTCGGCATCGGCCTGATGGTCCTGCAAACCGGCGCGCTGTTGGCGCCAGGCCTGGGCCTCTCCGGCTCGTTGCTGGCGATCTTCCTCGGCACCCTGGTCGGCGTCCTGCTGCTGGCCGCCGTCGGCGTGATTGGCAGCGACACCGGCCTGTCCTCCATGGCTGCCCTCAAACTCAGTCTCGGCATCAAGGGCGCAAGCCTGCCGGCGCTGCTGAACCTGCTGCAGCTGATTGGCTGGGGCTCGTTCGAAATCATCGTGATGCGCGACGCCGCCAGCCTGTTGGGCGCTCGCGCGTTCAGCGAAGGCAGCCTGCTGACCAGCCCATTGTTCTGGACCCTGGTATTCGGCGCCCTAGCGACCTTGCTCGCCGTCAGCGGTCCGTTGACCTTCGTACGGCAGGTCCTGCGCAAGTGGGGCATCTGGCTGCTGCTGGCCGCCTGCCTTTGGCTGACCTGGAACCTGTTCGCCAAAGCCGACCTGGCCGCACTCTGGGCCCAGGCCGGTGACGGTTCGATGCCATTCGCCGTTGGCTTCGATATCGCCATCGCCATGCCGTTGTCCTGGCTGCCGTTGATAGCCGACTACTCACGCTTCGGCAAACGCGCGAAAAACGTGTTCGGCGGCACGGCGCTGGGTTTCTTCATCGGTAACTTCTGGCTGATGAGCCTGGGCGTGGCCTACACCCTGGCGTTTGCGCCGAGCGGTGAAGTGAATGCGTTGCTGCTGGCATTGGCCGGGGCGGGCCTGGGGATTCCGCTGCTGCTGATTCTGCTGGATGAATCAGAAAATGCCTTCGCCGATATTCACTCGGCGGCGGTGTCCAGCGGGATTCTGTTGCGTTTGAAAGTCGAGCACCTGGCGCTGGCCATTGGTGTTATCTGCACGCTGATCGCCTGCTTTGCGCCATTGGCGCAGTACCAGAACTTCCTGCTGCTGATCGGTTCTGTGTTCGCGCCGCTGTTCGGCGTGGTGCTGGTGGATCACTTTATCCTGCGCCGCCGTGGCCTTGGCGTCGCTGCCAACCTACGCTGGCCGGCGCTGTTGGCCTGGCTCGGTGGCGTCAGTACTTATCACTTGCTGGCGAATCTGTACCCGGATGTCGGCGCGACCCTGCCGGCGCTGGTGCTGGCAGGGCTGTTGCACTTCATCCTGGGCCGGGCCTTCAGTGGCGTGCGGGCACCAGCTCAGGCTTGATCACGCCAGTCAGGCGCGCATAGGGGATGGTCATTTCGATCAGCCCCAATGCGTACGGGGCGATGGTGGTCACGTTGTACTTGAGCACCACGCCATTGCTGGTCAACGCCACATTCGGGGTTTTCTGGAACGGCCAGCTCTTCACGAACTCCGGGTCGCGGTCCATCTGCGAGTTGATCAGCCAGTTGTTGTGGGCGACTTTTGCGGTCTTCCAGAACGCATCTTCCTGACCCGGCAACAGCATGTCGGTCAGGCTCAGCTCTTTGTGCAGCAGGCGTGAATAGTTGATGAAGCCGCGGCCCGGCTCGCCATGGGCGGTGCCGGTGTCCAGGTAGCTGGACACTTCGATGATCACCAGTCCGTCATGCTGCTCACGTACCTTGGCCTGCAAGTACATGCTGTTGCGGTCAGGCGACTCACGCAAAAACTTGTCGCGGTAGGCGTTCAGGGTAGCGGGCATGCTCTGGCTCGGCGAGGTACTGGCCATCTGCAGCAGGCGCTGTTCGATGATCTGGTCCAGCTGTGGCTCGGACGGGAAGTGCACGGTGTCGATGTTTACCAGCGGGCAATCCGGGCTGCTGCAGCCGGGTTTGATCTGCTCGGAGGCGTCGGCGGTGGTGTCCAGCGGCTTGAGATAGCTCGGTTGGAACAGGCTCTGGCAAGCACCCAGGGTCAAGGCGATACAGGCCACGGAGGCGATTTTTAAAAGCGACATGTGTGTCCTTCATAAATCGAGGAAAGGTGAAAATGTGGAGCTTCGACTACCGACAAGGCAGTCAGTTCGCCACTAAGCTGATTAGAGTGAGTTTGACGCCCGCCGTCTATCCCGGCAACCGGAAAGGGGCTGCATCAAGGGGCACGGGCGCGTTAGGATGGCGCGATGTCGAGGCCGCCTCGATACCGCAAGGCAAAAAACGAGGGTTGATATGACGGACACAGCGAAATCGACGCCGAGCAAGGTTGAGATTGTTCAGCGCGACAATGCCTATAAGGGCTTCTACAAACTGGATCGGCTGAAGCTGCGGCACGAGAAGTTTGATGGCGGCATGAGCCGTGAGCTCAATCGCGAAGTCTTTGTTCGTCATGACGCCGTGTGTGTGCTGCCCTACGACCCGCAGCGCGACGAAGTGGTGCTGATCGAGCAGTTTCGCGTAGGCGCCATGGGCCGTACCGAAAACCCATGGCTGATCGAAATGGTCGCCGGCCTGATCGATAAAGATGAGCAACCGGAGGAGGTTGCACACCGCGAAGCCGAAGAGGAAGCTGGCCTTACCTTCTCTGCACTCTGGCCGATCACGAAGTACTTTCCGTCGCCGGGTGGCAGCACCGAATTTGTCCACTTGTTCCTGGGCCGTTGCGAAAGCGCCGGGGCCGGTGGCGTCCATGGGCTGGAAGAGGAAGCCGAAGATATCCGCGTCACCGTCTGGGCCTTTGAAGACGCCCTGCAAGCGGTACGTGACGGTAAAATTTCCAACGCAGCAAGCATTATTGCCCTGCAATGGCTTGCGCTTAATCGCGCGGAAGTGAGGGGGTTATGGCAGTAAAGGCACGGGAGCGATATCGGGTTGACCTGATCGGGCTGCAAGCAGCCTGCGAGGCCAACTATGCACGGCTGATGCGGCTGCTGCCGGACATGCGCCACACCCCCGAGGCGCGGCGCATCGCCGTGACTCACGGCGACCAGATGCTCGGCGTGCTGACCCTGGAAGTGATCGTGAATTGCCCGTACACCACCACCCTGCGGGTGCGTCAGGAGCACAGCCTGCCTTGGTTGCCGGTGCCGCAGTTGGAAGTGCAGGTGTACCACGACGCGCGCATGGCCGAAGTGATCAGCGCCGAACATGCGCGACGCTTTCGCAGCATCTATCCTTACCCCAATGTGTTCATGCACCAGCCCGATGAGAAAGCACAGCTCAATGTGTTCCTCGGCGAATGGTTGAGCCACTGCCTGGCCCTGGGCCACGAGTTCGAAGTCGTTCGATAGATGTGAACTGTGTCCGCTTCACGGGTTTCCTCTTTGTGTCCTGCCCCAGCATAATCGCCTCAAATGTCCATTCCTGTGATCACGCCCTGGGAGAACGCCTTGCCGAGCGTATCCGCCTTGAACCCTGACGCTCCGGCGTTGCTGGTGCAGTTGTCCGATAGCCACCTGTTTGCCGAGGCGGACGGCGGGCTGCTGGGCATGAAAACCCGCGAGAGCCTGCAACGGGTCATCGAACTGGTGCTGGCGCAGCAGCCGCAGATTGATCTGGTGCTGGCCACCGGGGATTTGTCCCAGGACGGCACGCTGGAGTCGTATCAGGCGTTTCGTGACATGACGCGGCAGATTCAGGCGCCGGCGCGCTGGATTCCGGGGAATCACGATGAGCCGCAGGTGATGCTGCAAGCGGCGATCAACAGTGCCTTGCTGGAGCCGGTGGTGGATGTGGGCAACTGGCGGATCACCCTGCTGGACTCGGCGGTGCCGGGCTCGGTGCCGGGGTATTTGCAGGACCAGCAACTGCAACTGTTGGCGCAATCGTTGAGTGAGGCGCCGACGCGGCATCATCTGGTGTGTTTTCACCATCATCCGGTGTCGATTGGGTGCGCTTGGATGGAGCCTATTGGTTTGCGTAATCCTGAGGCGCTGTTTGCGGTGCTGGATCGGTTTCCTCAGGTGCGGGCGGTGCTTTGGGGGCATGTGCATCAGGAAATTGACCGGGAGCGTAATGGGGTGCGTTTGTTGGCTTCGCCTTCTACCTGTATTCAGTTCGCTCCCGGGAGTGAGGATTTCAAGGTGAGTGAGCAGGCGCCTGGGTATCGCTGGCTGCGGTTGCATGCCGACGGGCGGTTGGAAACGGGTGTGGAGCGGGTTGAGGGGTTTGTGTTTCAGGTGGATTACGGTAGCAGCGGGTACTGACGGCTTTGGGGGTATATCCGTTATTTGGGTAACGGC